>JAIMAT010000026.1 GCA_023511835.1 Bacillota bacterium
GCGGGGGCGCACCCGCGGGGGAGGAGGGGCGGCCGTGAACGGCGAGAGCGCGGAGGAGCGGGAGGTGCGGCGCCTGCTGGAGGAAGTGGGCGCGCTCGCGCGGGGCCACTTCCTCCTCACCTCCGGCCGGCACAGCGACGCCTACGTCCAGTGCGCGCGCCTCTTCGAGCGCCCGGAGGCGGCGGAGCACGTGGCCGACCTGCTGGCGGCGCGCCTCCGCCCCCTGCTGGGGCAGGGGGTGGAGGCGGTCATCGGCCCCGCCCTGGGCGGCATCCTGCCCGCCTACCTCCTGGCCCGCCGGCTGGGTGCGCGGGCGCTCTACGCCGAGCGGGAGGAGGGCGCCCTCCGCCTGCGGCGCGGCTTCGCCCTCCACGCGGGCGAGCGGGTGGTGGTGGCCGAGGACGTGATCACCACGGGCGGCTCGGCCGCGGAGGTGGCGGCGCTGGCCCTCGCCGCCGGCGCCCGGCCGGTGGCGGTGGCGGCCGTCGCCGACCGCTCGGGCGGCGCCGCCCGCTTCGACGTGCCCGTGGTCGCGGGCGCCCGCCTGGAGGTACCCAGCTGGCCGGCCGAGGAGTGCCCGCTCTGCCGGCGCGGCCTGCCGATCGAACGCCCCGGCAGCCGCCACCTGGCCGGCGCCCGGCCCGACGGGGGGGCCTAGCGGCGCGCCGAACGGGCGCGCCCCGCGCCGCATAGCCTGGCTGGCCGGGAGGCGAGCCGGCCATGGCGGGAAGGCGCATCCGCCTGGAGAATCTCCGCCTGCGCGTGGAGGCGCGGGCGCCCTCCACCCCGGGCGAGGAAGCCGCGCTCGAGGAGGCGCTCTCCCTCTGGCGCCGCTCCCGGCGCGCGGCGGTGGCGCCGCGAGCGGCCGCCGGCCGGGGGGCGGAGGAGGGCGGCGGCCCCGGGCGGCGGCCCGCGGGCGACGCCGCCGCCCGCTGAGGGGGCGGCGGCCGTGCGCGCGGCCCTCTACGCGCGCGTCTCCTCGGGCGACCAGGTGGGCGGCTACAGCCTCCCCAGCCAGGTGGAGCTCTGCCGCCGGCGGGCGCTGGAGCTGGGGGCGACGGAGACGGTCGCCTTCGTGGAGCGCGGCGTCCCCGGCGACACGCTGGAGCGGCCGGAGCTGGAGGCGCTGCGCCGGGCGCTCCGGCGCCACGAGTTCGACCTGGTGGTCGTCCTCGACCCGGACCGGCTGGCGCGGGCGCTCTCGCTCCAGCTCCTCCTCACCGACGAGATCACGCGCTCGGGCGCCCGCCTCGAGTTCGTCGGCTACGAGTGGCGCGACACCCCCGACGGCCGCCTCTTCTATGCGCTTCGCGGCGCCATCGCCGAGTACGAGCGCGAGAAGATCCGCGAGCGGACCACCCGCGGCAAGCTGGCCAAGGTGCGCGCCGGCGGCCTGATCAACGCGCCGCGCACCTACGGCTACCGCTTCGATCGCGAGGGCGACCGCCTGCTGCCCGATCCCCTCACGGCGCCGGTGGTCCAGATCCTCTTCGCCTGGGCCGAGCGGGGGTTGCCGCCCGCCGAGATGGCCCGCCGCCTGATGGCGATGGGCGTTCCGGCGCCGGGCGGCGGCCGCCGCTGGTGGACGCGCACCGTCGCCCGCATCCTGCGCAACCCGGCCTACCGCGGCCTCCTCCAGGCGCACCGCTGGTCGGTCACCCGCCACGGGCGCCGACGCCGGACCCGCCAGCGGCCGCCCGAGGAGTGGTGCCCGGTGGCGGTGCCGCCGCTGGTGGAGGCGGCGCGCTGGGAGCGCGTCCAGCGCCTCCTGCCCCGGACGGGGCGGGAGGGGCGGGCGCGGCCGGGCGCCGGCGGCTTCCTCCTGCGCGGCCTGGTGCGCTGCGCCCTCTGCGGCCGGCCCATGTCCGGGCAGAGCCGGCGCCGGGGCGGCCGCCTCTTCCGCTACTACGCCTGCCGCCCCGCCGGGGGAGGCGCCGCCGCGCCCCCCGGCCCGGCGGGCGCGGGAGAGAGGGCGCACGGGCGCTACGTGCCGGCCGGGCTGCTGGAGGAGGCCGTCTGGGGCGCGGTGGAGGAGCGGCTGGTGCACCTGGCGCAGGGAGGCGGGGACGGGGCCGGCGCCGGGGAAGGCGACGAAGAGCGGCGAGCGCGGCGGCGCCTCCTTCTGACGCGGCTCCGGTCGCTGCGCCAGGCGGGCGAGCGGACGCTCTGGGCCTTCCAGCAGGGGTGGCTTCCGGCGGCGCGCTACGCCGCCGAGTGCGAGCGCCTGCGCGCGCAGCGGCTCGCCCTTCTGCGCGAGGCCCGGGCGCTCCGCGCCGCGGCCGGCGCCACCGCTCCCGCCGCGCCGGCCGCCGCCGGCGGGGCTGCGGCCGGGCGCCCGGGGCCGGAGGAGCGGCGCGCCATCCTCCTCCGGCTGGTGGAAGCCGTGGAGGTGCGGGCGGACGCGGGCGGCGAGGTGGAGGTGCGCCTCCGCCTCCTGCTCCCGCCGCCGGAGGCGGAGGTGGGCGCCGGGACGGGGGCGGAGCCTGGGCCGGGGCCGGGACTGTCCGGGGTCGCCGGTTCGGCTTCGCGCGACGATGCTCCTGATCATCATCAAGCTGATCTTTGACGACGGCTGGATGGGCGGCCGCAGCCAGGCCTAGGGCGGGACTGCGCCCGCCAGCCGGCGGAGGGGGAGTGACGCGGGGAGGGGCGCGGGCCCCTCCCCGCCTGTCTCGCCTAGCCACCGCCGGCGGCCGGGGCTTGTCCGTCACCCGATGGAAGGAAGGGGGCCGCAGGTCGGCCTGCGGCCCCCGGACCGGACGATACGGGGCCGCCTACGTGCCGGGATCGAGCAGGCGCCGCAGGCTCCGCTGCACCTGCGGCGAGCGCAGCAGTTCCGCCAGCGGATCCGGGCCGCCGCCCGCCGCCCGGCTCTCTCGGGAGGCGGTCGCCGCCGGCTGGACGTCGGCCGGCGGGGCGCTCCACTCCAGCTGCTCGGCCAGCGCCCGGAGGCCGCGGACGACCTCCTCCGGCCGCGTCACCACCAGCCGCGCCAGCTCGGCCAGCTCCACCAGCGCCCCGGTGCGCCGCTCCAGCGACTGGACGACGGTGTGCATGTCGCGCAGCTCCTGCGTCAGGTCCTCCCAGCGGAGGGTGGCCAGCGGGCGGCGTGCGCGGCGGCCGCCCGCGGGACGACGCCCGTCCGGCTCCTCCCCCGCTCGGGCGGGCGGCGGGGGGGCGGCGGGGCCGCCCGCGGGGCCGGCCTGGGTTCCTTCCCCGCCGGCCGGAGCGGCCGCCTGGACCGCGGCTCCCGCCGCCGGGCCCTCGCCGGTCTCTCCGCTCGGGCGCGGTTCGGGGGAGGCGACGGGCGAGAGCTCGGCGCCGGCCTCCCCGTTCCTGCGCGGGCGGAGCGGCGGCCGGCCGACGCTGCCCGGATCGCGGTTCTCCTGCTCGAATTGCGCGCCCATGGCGCCCACCTCCCTGCCTGAGCGGCCCAGTATATGCCCCGGAGGCCGCCCCGGCCCGCGCCCGGACGGGCGGCCGCGACTGGACTGGCGGGCGGGCGAACGCGTAGCATAGGCGACGCGCGAGCGAGAGGGAGGCGACGGCGGCGATGAGCGTCGGTTCGGGCGGAGGCCGCGAGGGACGGGGCGGAGCGGCGGGGCTTCCTCCCCGCGTCGCCAGGCCGGACGCCGAACGGATGCGGGCGCTGCTCGAGCGGCTGGACGGGCGCGGCTACAAGGCCTACCAGAGCCTGGCCGGGCGGTGGTCGCTGGGCGGCTTCACGCTCTACGTGGACCATGTCCAGGGCGACCCCTTCGCCGAGCCCTCACGCCTGCGCGTGGAGATGGAGGCCAAGGTCCACGGCCTGCCGCTGGAGCCGCTCCAGTCGCCCGAGGGGCGGGTGGCGACGGCCGACTTCCTGCTGCGCCAAGTGGTCCGGGCGCTGGCGGTGCGGGGGAGCCGGCGCCGCGGCACGGGCCGTTCGGGCGAGATCCGCGTGGCGGAGCCCGGCCAGTCGCTCTTGCCGCGGAGCGCGCTCGAGATCGACGCCGAGGGCCGCCTCACCTGGCGCTTCCAGGCGGGGCTGCCGGCCGACGGGCGGACCATCCTGGGACGCCAGGCGGCCATCCTTCTCCTGGAGGAGATCCCCGCCCTGGTCCGCGAGGCCCTTCTCTACCGGAGCCTCAACGCGCGCCAGCTGCGCGCCTGGCAGGAGATGGCCGCCGACCAGGCGGCGGCGCGTCGGCTGATGGAGGCGCGCGGCCTGGTCGCCTTCGTCGCGGAGGGGAGCATTCTGCCCCGCCGCTCGGGGGTGAGCGACCTGCCGCTGGAGCGGGAGCGTGCGGTCGCCTTCCAGGTGCCGGGGGAGATGGCGCAGAGCTTCCTCCTGCCGCACGCGGGCGAGGTGCGGGGCCTCGCCATCCCCGAGGGCGTCACGCTCATCACCGGCGGCGGCTTCCACGGAAAGAGCACGCTGGAGCGGGCGCTGGAGGTGGGCGTCTACGACCACATCCCCGGGGACGGCCGCGAGCTCTGCCTGACCCGCAGGGATGCGGTCAAGATCCGCGCCGAGGACGGGCGCGCGGTCCGGGCGGTGGACATCTCGGCCTTCATCGGCCGCCTGCCGGGCGGGGTGGAGACCGGCGAGTTCACCACCGAGCTGGCCAGCGGCAGCACCTCGCAGGCGGCTAACATCGCCGAGGCGCTGGAGGCGGGTAGCCGCCTGCTCCTGATGGACGAGGACACCTGCGCCACCAACTTCATGGTCCGCGACCGGCGCATGCAGCGGCTCATCCCGCCCGAGCAGGAGCCCATCGTCCCCTTCGTCGACCGGGTCCGCCAGCTGCGCGACGAGCTGGGCGTCTCCACCATCCTGGTGGTGGGCGGCGTGGGCGACTACCTGGATGTGGCCGACCACGTCATCGCCATGCGCGACTTCCGTCCCGCGGTCATCACCGCCGAGGCGCGGCGCGTGGCCGCCGAGCTGCCCTCCGGCCGGAGCCCCGAGGGGAGGGGGCCGGTCCGCCTCCGCCTCCGGCGCCACCCGCGACTCGCCTCGCTGGAGGGCGACGAGCGGCGGCCCGCCAAGATCCGCTCCCAGGAAGTGGACGAGCTCCGCTTCGGCCGCTGGGAGATCGACCTGGGAGCGGTGGAGCAGGTGGTGGAGGTGGCCCAGTCGCGCGCCATCGGCCACGTCCTCCGCCTCCTGGCGCGCATGGAGCGGAGCGCGGGCGAGGGGGAGGAGCCGCCGGCCATGGCGGAACTCCTGGATGCGGCGGAGGAGGCGCTCCGGAGCGGCGGCTGGCTCTCGCTGGCCGGCCGGCCGGAGGAGGTGCGGGGCGACTGGGCGCTGCCGCGCCGCTACGAGATCGCCGCCGCCATCAACCGCTTCCGCGGTCTCGAGGTGCGCGTGGAGAGGCTCGAAGAGGGCTTTTGACAAGCTCTCCCGGCCGTTCCTATAATGCAGCGTACCCGTCAGAGTGGGGCGCCATGTGCCGGCGGCACATGGATTTTTCATGCGGTTCCGCGACCCGGACCCGGCCGGGGCCGGCCGCTCGGGGGGAAGCCCTGCAGGCATGAACCGCCGCACGCGCAGCATCGTCTACCTGGTCCTGAGCGTCCTCGTCGTGGCCGCGGCCGCCGTCTATGCGCTGGTGCCGCTGCCGCTCAACCAGCACCGGCCGCTCTGGCGCCAGATCAACCTGGGCCTCGACCTGCAGGGCGGCGTGCACGTGGTCTACCAGGCGGTGCCCGACCGCCAGCACCCGCTCACCCCCGAGGCGATGAGCAAGGACCGCCAGATCATCGAGCAGCGCGTCAACGGCCTGGGCGTGGCGGAGCCCATCATCCAGCAGCAGGGGAACGACCGGATCATCGTCGAGCTGCCCGGCGTCAAGGATCCGCAGCAGGCCATCCAGACCATCGGACGGACGGCCAAGCTGGAGTTCAAGGACTCCACGGGCAGGGTGATCGTCACCGGCGCCGACCTCATCTCGGCCGACCCCGAGCTCGACCCGCAGACGAACCAGCCCGTGGTCGCCATCAAGTTCGACGCCAAGGGGGCCAAGGCCTTCGAGCAGGCGACGGCGGCGGCGCTGCCCTACGCGCAGGCCAACCCCAACGACCCGCGCGGCCGCATCGGCGTCTACCTCGACGGGAAGCTGCTGACCAACCCCTACGTCAGCGCCGTCATCACCAACGGCTCGGCCATCATCACCGGCTACGCCTCGCTGGAGGCGGCCAAGGCCGACGCGGTGGCGCTCCAGTCGGGCGCCCTGCCCATGCCGCTCAAGATCATCGCCGACCAGACGGTCAGCGCCTCGCTGGGCGCGGAGTCGCTGCGGCGCAGCATGGTGGCGGGCGTGGTGGGCCTCGCCCTGGTGGCGGCCTTCATGCTCCTCTACTACCGCCTGCCCGGCTTCTGGGCGGTGGTGGCGCTGACGATCTACTTCCTGCTCGACCTGCTGGCGCTCCACCTGATCCGCGCGACGCTGACGCTGCCCGGCATCGCCGGCCTGATCATGTCCGTCGGCGTCGCCGTCGACGCCAACGTCATCATCTTCGAGCGTATCCGCGACGAGCTGCGGCGCGGCCTGACGCTCCGGTCCGCGCTGGAGGCGGGCTTCAAGAACGCCTTCCGGGCCATCCTGGACTCCAACGTGACGGCGCTGATCGCGGTGATCGTCCTCTACTACTTCGGTACCGGGCCGGTGCGCGGTTTCGCCGTCACCCTGGGCCTGGGCGTCCTGATCAGCATGCTGACCGCCGTCCTCATCACCCGCTACCTGCTTCGCTGGCAGGTGGCCACCGGCATCCACCCTGGCGTGCTTATGTTCGGGCGCGAGGCGGAGCTGGGCGCCCGGGTGGCCGCGGCCGAGGCGCGGGCGGGACGCGGCGAGGGACGGCGCAAGGGGGCGCCCGCCGGCGCCGCCGCGGCCGAGGTGCAGGCGGAGGGCCAGCGCTTCCACTTGCGTTTCATCCGCAACCGGAACGTCGGCTTCACCATCTCCGCCGTCATCCTGCTGGCCACCGTCGTCTCCCTCACCACCCAGGGGCTCAACTACGGCGTCGACTTCACCGGCGGCACGCTCTTCGACCTCCGCTTCGCCCACCCGACCAGCGTGGCCGAGGTGCGGACGGCCTTCAGCCGCGTGACGCCCGAGGTGACCGTCCGCTCCACCGGCACCGGGGCGAACGAGTACCTGGTCACCGTGCCCAACACCGACCAGGCCCAGCGGAACCGGATGATCGAGCAGGTACAGAAGGCGCTGAACAACCCGATCACCGTGCGCAGCGTCAACCAGGTCTCGCCCGTCATCGGCGGCGAGCTGGAGCGCTCGGCCCTCCTTGCCCTGGCGGTGGCGGTGGTGCTGATGCTGGCCTACATCGCCCTCCGCTTCGAGTGGCGCTTCGCGGTGGGGGCCGTCGTCGCCGACCTGCACGACGTGCTGGTGGTGCTGGGCCTCTTCACCCTCTTCCGCCTGCCCGTCGACACCTACTTCATCCCGGCCATCCTGACTGTCTTCGGCTACTCCATCACCGACACCATCGTCATCTACGACCGGGTGCGCGAGAACTTGCGACAGCGGCGGCGCGAGTCGCTCCAGGAACTGGTGGAGCGCTCGCTCAACCAGGTGCTGGTCCGCTCGCTCAACACCACGCTGACCACGCTCCTCGCCATCGCCGCGGTGGTCGTCTTCGGCGGCGTCACCATCCGCGACATGACGCTGGCCCTCCTGGTCGGCATCGCCACCGGGGCCTACTCCTCCATCTTCGTGGCCAGCCCGCTCTACTGGCTGCTGGCGCGGAGGCGGGAGCAGGCCCTGGCCGCCAAGGCCGCCTGAGCCGCTGCGGGCGCTGCCACTCCTGGCATAGGGGACCAGCCGCCCGGGGCAGACTAGGCCCCGGGAGGTCTCTCTTCTCATGGCGATGCGCGCGCCGGTCCGCCACGCCGGCAACGAACCGCTCTTCCAGGCCGTGGAGCTCTCCGTGCTGGCACGCCGCTGGGGGGTGCCGCTTCATCTCCACGCCCAGGGTCTCCGCGGCACCGGCAAGACGACGGTCCTGCGGGCGGTGCGCGCCCTCTTGCCGCCCATCCGCAGGATCCGGGGCTGCCTCTTCAACTGCGACCCGGAGCGGCCGCACTGCCCCGAACACCGGGGGCTGGAGCCGGAGCGGCTGGAGCGGATCGGCACGGAAGAGGTGCCCATGCCCTTCCTGGAGATCTCGGCCTCGGCCAAGGTGGGCACGGTGGTGGGCACCATCGACCTCGCGCGCCTGGCCGAGGACCGGCCGGCGCTCCTGCCCGGGACCATCGCCCAGGCGCACCGGGGCATCCTCTTCGTCGACGAGATCAACCGGCTGGCCGACGTGGCGCCGGAGCTGGCCGACGTCCTGCTGGACGTGATGGGGACGCGCCCCGGCCGCCTCCAGATCGAGGAAGCCGGTCTCCCCCGGGTGGAGCTTCCCGTCAATGTCACCGTCTGGGCCGCCTCCAATCCCGACGAGGAGCCGGGCCCGCTGGAGGAGGTGCGCCGCCAGCTGGCCGACCGCTTCGATCTGCAGGTGCGCATGGGCCGTCCCTCCGACCCGGCCGCCGTCGAGGCCATCCTGCGCCGCGACCTCCTGGCCGGAGAAGGCCAGGGCGGGGAGGCCGAGGATCCGGGGGCGGGCGACCCCTTCGCGCCGCTCCGCGCCGCCCTGGTCCGCCCGCGGGTGGCCGGCGGCGGCGAGCGGCTGCGCGCGCTCCTGGCCGCCGTCTACACCCGTTTCGGCCTGGAGAGCCTGCGTGCGGTCGAGGCCTGGCAGCTGGCGGCCCGGCTCGAGGCGCTCCGCCGCGGCGCCGACCGGGCCGGCGAGGAGGAGCTGCTGGCCACCCTGGCACTGGTGCTGGGCGGGCGCATGGCGCCGGAGGAGCAGGCCGAGGTGGAGCGCTTCCTCCGCGAACCGGCGCCGGTCGCGGAAATGGTGCGACGGGCGGCGCCGGCCGCGCGGGCCGAGGGGGCGGCGGGCGCTCCGCCCCGGTCCGGCGACGGGCTTCCGCCGGCGGCCGAGGCCCTCCAGTCCGGCGAGGACGGCTGGCTGCGGCGCGTGCTGGGGCGCCTCGGCCTGCCCCCAGCCGCCGGAGCTGCCGCGCCCGGCGCGGGCGGCGGCGCGGGCGGGGAGACCGGCCCCGGCGAGGGCAGAGTGGGCGCGGCCCGCCAGGGGCCGCCCCCGCCCTGGGCACCGCCCGAGCCGGCCCGGCTCTGGCGGCAGGTGCCGCCCGCGGAGCGCTTCCGGGAGGCGCGGCCGGAGCCTTGAGGGCGCTCTTCCCGCGACCGTCCGCGGAGCCGGAGGCCGGAGACGGACTGCGCCCGCAGGTCGAGGCGGCCCTGGCCCGGCTCGAACGGGGAGGCGCGGTGGCCGTGGGCGACGCTGCCGTGGTCAGCCGCCAGGTGCACCTCCTCCGCTCGGACCGGCCCTCCACGGTCTTCGTGCTGGCGGGGGAGGACGCCGGCCGGACGCTCTACGGGCGCCGGCAGCCGGGCGAGATCTGGCACCTCGACTTCTTCCACGCCGTCGCCTCCGTCGACCCGCGCGACCTCATCCCCTATCTGCTGCCCGTCTTCCGCCGCCCCGAGCTGGTGGACGTGCAGACCGGCGCCGGAGGCGGGCGGCTGACCGGCAGCCTCGCCTACGGGCGGGGAGAGATGCTCCGCGCCTCGCACCGGAACCACGTCCACCTGGCGTGGAAGACGGAGGCCTTCGTCTCCTCACCGGACCTGGTCGGGCTGGTCCTCGCCCTGGAGCGGGCGTTGCTCGGGCTGGGGGTGGAGCCGCGCCGCATCGCCGAGGTGGTGGAGCTCCGCCGCCGCGCCGGTCCGGAGCTCCCGCTGGACGAGTACCGCGACGCCTCCGACTCGCTCCTGGGCGAGGCGGGTACGACTGGCCGACCCGGCGGAACCGGCCTCGCGGGCGGGTACGACGGAAAGGCTGCCTCCCGCCGCGGCGGGCAGGGGCGACCCGCCGTGGCCACCGTCCCGGCCCCGCGCCCGCCGCGGGCGGCGGGCGGCGGAGGCTCCGGCGGCGTGGAGCGGCTGGGGGCCGGGGCCGGCCTCGAACGGGAGTTCCGCCGGCCCTTGACCGAGCCCGGGCGGACGGGGGCGGCCGGGGCACGGCTCGTGCGCGGCGGGGCCGCCCCGGGCAGCGCCCGCCGCGACCTGCCGCTGGCCGGAGCGCCGGCCTGGCAGCAGCTCGACCTGGCGGCCACCGCCGCGCGCGCCTGGGCGGCCGGCGGGCCGCGGACGCCGCGCCGGCTCCTCGCCTACCTGCGCGTCCTGCCGCGGCGGCGGCGGGCGGCGCTGGACGTCTGCCTCCTCCTCGACGCCAGCGCCTCCATGGCCGGACCGCGCATGGCCGCCGCCCGGCGGCTCGTCCGCCATCTCGTCCTGCGCACCCGCGATCGCGTGGCGGTAATCGTCTTCCAGGACCGCTCCAGCCGGGTCCACGTCGGCTTCACACGCCGCTGGCGCCTCCTGGCGGAGAGCCTGGGCGCCGTCCACCCCAGCGGCCTGACGCCGCTGGCCGACGGCCTGGCCACCGCCGCCGCCTACGCGGCCACCCGCGCGCGGCGGAAGACGCTCCTGCTCCTCCTCACCGACGGCATCCCCACCGTGCCGCGCAGCACGCTCAACCCGCTCGAGGACGCCATGGAGGCGGCGAGGGAGATCCGCCGGCGCCGCCTGCCCTTCGTCTGCGTCGGCCTGGCTCCCAACGAGGGCTACCTGCGCCAGCTCTGCGAGGCGGCCGGCGGCCGCCTCTACGTCCTGCCCGAGCTGGAGGGCGGGGCGCTGGTCCGCATCGCCGAGAGCGAGCGTCAGCGCGTCCTGCGCTGAGCCTGCCGCGGGCCGCGCCGCCGGACGGGCCGGGCGCCGGACGGCGGAGCCCGGCCGGGCGGTGCTATATTGTTGAAAAGGCGCGGCGGCGCCCGCGGCGGGCGCCGCCGGAACGGAGTGGAGCCGACGTGCCGGCCAGCCTGGGCGTGGCCATCCGCGATCCCGAAGATTTCACGCCCCTGCGCGAGCGGATCTCCGCCTACCTGGGGCCGGAGGACCTGGAACGCGTGGAGCGCGCCTTCCGTTTCGCGCGCAACGCGCACCGGGGCCAGGTGCGCGCCTCGGGCGAGCCGTACATCGTCCACCCGCTGGCCGTGGCCGGGATCCTGGCCGACCTGGAGCTGGACGTCACCACGCTGGAGGCGGCGCTGCTGCATGACGTAGTGGAGGATACCGGCGTCGGCCTCGACCAGGTGGAGGCGGCCTTCGATCCCGAGGTGGCGCTGCTCGTGGACGGCGTCACCAAGCTGGGCCAGATCAAGTACCGCAGCCGCGTGGAGGAGCAGGCCGAGAACCTCCGCAAGATGTTCCTGGCCATGGCCAAGGACATCCGCGTCATCCTCATCAAGCTGGCCGACCGGCTGCACAACATGCGCACCCTGGAGTACCTGCCGCCGGAGAAGCGGCGCGACATCGCCCAGGAGACGCTGGACATCTTCGCGCCGCTGGCGCACCGCCTGGGCATCTACCGGATCAAGTGGGAGCTGGAGGATCTGGCCTTCCGCTTCCTGGAGCCGGAGGTCTACCGCGACCTGGCCGGCCGCATCCCCCGGCGCCGGGCGGAGCGGGAACGGTTCGCCGAGCAGGTGATGGAGACGCTCCGGCCGCGGCTGGCCGAGGTGGGCATCCGGGCGGAGCTGCAGGGCCGGGCCAAGCACTTTTACAGCATCTACCAGAAGATGTACCACCAGGGCAAGGAGCTGAACGAGATCTACGACCTGGTGGGCGTACGCGTGATCGTCGACTCGGTGCGAGACTGCTACGGGGCGCTGGGCGTCGTCCATACCCTCTGGCGGCCTATCCCCGGGAGGTTCAAGGACTACATCGCCACCCCCAAGCCCAACATGTACCAGTCGCTCCACACCACCGTGGTCGGACCGCAAGGGGAGCCCTTCGAGATCCAGATCCGGACGTGGGAGATGCACCGTACGGCCGAGTACGGCATCGCCGCCCACTGGAAGTACAAGGAGGGCCACACCGACCCGCGCCTCGACCAGAAGCTCAACTGGCTGCGCCAGATCCTGGAGTGGCAGAAGGACCTGCGCGACCCGCGCGAGTTCATGGAGTCGCTGAAGATCGACATCTTCCCCGACGAGGTCTTCGTCTTCACGCCCAAGGGCGACGTGGTACCGCTGCCGCGCGGCGCCACGCCCATCGACTTCGCCTACGCCATCCACACCGAGATCGGCCACCACTGCGTGGGCGCCAAGGTGAACGGGCACATCACGCCGCTCTCCTCGGCGCTGGAGACGGGCGACATCGTCGAGATCATCACCTCCAAGCAGAGCCCCGGGCCCAGCTCGGACTGGCTGAATATCGTCAAGACGGCCAGCGCGCGTGCCAAGATCCGCCAGTGGTTCAAGCGCGAGCGCCGCGAGGAGAACCTGGCCCGCGGCCGCGAGATCCTGGAGCGCGAGGTGCGCCGCCTGGGCGGCGACCCGGCCAGCTGGCTGGAGCCGGCGCGGCTCGAGGAGGTGGCGCGCCGCCTCAACCTGCAGGGGGCCGAGGAGCTGCTGGTCTCGGTGGGCTACGGCGGCGTCAGCGCCGCGCAGGTGCTGGGTCGGCTGCGCCAGCAGGAGGAGCGCCTCCGTCCGGCCGGGCGGCCCGAGAGCGACGAGGAAGTGCTGGCGCGCCTGGGCGGCTGGGGCGCGCCCTCCAACGGCGTCCGCGTCAAGGGCATCGACAACGTGCTCGTCCGCTTCCCGCGCTGCTGCAACCCGGTTCCGGGCGAGCCCATCGTCGGCTACGTCACCCAGGGGCGGGGCGTCTCCGTCCACCGCGTCGACTGCCCCAACATCGCCGGCCGCCTGGCCCAGGAGCCGGAGCGCCGCATCGAGGTCACCTGGGACAAGGTGGAGAGCGCCTACCTTCCCAGGAAGGTGGTCATCACCGCCCTCGACCGCCCCGGCCTCCTCTCCGAGGTGGCGCAGGTGGTGGCAGAGAACCGCATCAACATCGTCACCGCCCAGGTCCGGCCGCTCCGGGGCCAGCGCTCCAGCATCGAGATGGTGCTGGAGGTGCGCAACCGGCAGCAGCTGGAGAGCATCCTGCGGCAGGTGCAGCGGGTGCGCGACGTCCTGGCGGCCGAGGCGGCGGCCGCGCCGAGGCGGCTCTGACGGTGCGGGCGGTGGTGCAGCGGGTCTCGCGCGCGGAGGTGCGCGTGGCCGGCGAGCGCGTGAGCTCCATCGGGCGGGGCTTCCTGGTGCTGGTCGGCGTCCGGCGCGGCGACGGCAGCCGCGAGGCCGCCTACATGGCGGAGAAGATCCTCCACCTGCGCCTCTTCCCCGACGGGGAGGGGCGCCTCAACCGGTCGCTGCGCGAGGCGGGCGGGAGCCTGCTGGTGGTCTCCCAGTTCACCCTCTATGGCGACGCTCGTCGTGGCCGCCGCCCCAGCTTCAGCGAGGCCGCCCCCGCGGCCGAGGCGGAGCCCGTCTTCCGCGAGCTGGTGGAACGGCTGGCGGCGGGCGGGGTCGAGGTGGCCACCGGCCGCTACCAGGCCGAGATGAGCGTGGAGCTGGTCAACGAGGGTCCGGTCACGCTCCTGCTGGACAGCGACCGCCTCTTCTGACGGCGGAAGGGCCTGCGGAAGCCGGCCCCGGGGCTCGCCCCGGGGCCGGCCCGCTTCCGGGCGGGCCGCGGCCCCCGCGCGCCCGGAAGCCGGAGGCGGGGGGAGAGGCGGGCTCGGCATAGGAGCCCGGGGGGACGAATATGTTCCGTGAGCGAGGGGGGGGTCAAGTCATGGCGGGAGGCAGGGCCGGGGTGGCCCGCCCCAGGCGCGCGGCCGCGCTGGCGCTCCTGGCCGGGCTGGCGCTGGTGCTGGCGGCCTGCGGCGGGGGAGGAAGCGCCTCCAGCGACCGGGCGACCCTGGACCAGCTGGCGCAGCGGGTCACCCACTTGGAGCAGCAGGTGGCCGATCTGGAGGCCGCGGTGGTCGCCTCGGCGCCGGCGCCCGCGGCGGGCGCCACGTCCGGCCAGTCGAGCACGCAGGCGGGCTCCCAGGGCGGTTCGGGAGGCGGCGCCTCCTCGGGCGCCGGCAGCGTCGCGCAGCAGGCGACGGTCACCACCGACTACCTCAACGTGCGCGCCGACCCCGACCAGAACTCCACCCAGATCGGGCAGCTGCGCAAGGGGACCGTGGTCGACGTGCTCAGCCAGAAGAACGGCTGGGCGCATGTGGTGCTCAAGCAGGGGAGTACGGTGGTCGTCGACGGCTGGGTCTCCAGCGAGTACCTGGAACCGCACTGAGGGCGGAGGCCGTCCGGGGAGCGCGGAGACGGGCGGGGGGAACGGCTGCGGCCGCTCCCCCCGCCCTGCCGCCCGGCCGCCGGCCTACGAGCGCGGGCGGAAGAAGACCATGCCGCCGCTGGTCAGCGTCAGGGTGAAGCGGGCCGGATCCTTCCAGGCGGCGGGCACCGAGGCCAGGTCCGTGAAGTAGAGCGCCCCGTGCGTGGGATCCTCGCCGGCCAGCGCGCGCCGGACGGCCTCCTCGACCCCCGGCGCCAGCGGGTGGAGCCGGTAGGCGCCCGTGCGGACGACGGCGAACTGGCCGGGCGCCATCAGGACGTCGGAGAGCGTCTTCCCCCAGAGGCCCGAGCGGAGGCGGTTGACGATGACCGCGGCCACGGCCAGCTGGGTCTCCTCCGGGGCGCCGTACGCCTCGGCGTTGACCACCTGCTCCATCAGCAGGAGCTCGGCCGGATCGACGGCGGGCGCCGGCGGGTCGGCCGGGGCGGGATCGGCGGGAGCCGCGGCCGCGGTGGCGCCGGCCGGATCGGGCTGCTCCACCCGGGCGGCCGGCCAGAGGACGACGGCCTGATGGCGCGCGGCGTCCCAGCGGACCTGGGCGCCCAGGGCGCGGAAGAAGGCCGCCAGCGGCACCATCAGCTTGGCCTCCATGCGCGGCGCCGGGGCCGCGACGGTGCGGCCGTCGACGTCCAGCCGCGGATCGCCCGCGCGCGCCGTCACCACCGAGCCCTCCTCCGTCAGGAAGCCCCGCCCGGTGCGGCTGGCCGGATCGAAGTAGTACTGGCCGGCGAACGCCTCGACCAACTCATCGAAGGGCGCGTAGAGCGTCCCCTGCAGGTTCCTCACTTCGCTGAGGTCGAGGGGTTCGCCGTTGACCGTCACGCCGGGTGGCGGCGGGCCCTGGCTGGCCGGCGCGGCGGCCAGGACCGTCGCCGGGCTGCCGGCCGCCACCGCCGCCGCCAGCGCGGCGGCCAGGAGGCGCGGGGCGACCCGCGCCCTCGTTGCAGCGGACAAGCGGATCCCTCCCTGGAAACGGCATGGACATACAGGTTATCTATTCCGCCTCTTCCTGGACGATCCTTCCCCGGCAGGCCGGCGGCCATGCGCCGGGGGCCCGGGCAGCCGGGCGCGCGGCGCGGGCGGGCCGCCGGCGGCGCGAGAGTTGAGCCGCCCCGCGGCCGCCGGTAGAATGGCGGCGATATCCTCCGGCCCGCCCCGCGCGGGGCCGGGCGAAGCGAGGCCCAGCCATCGTGCCCATCCAGAAGCCGCGCGGCATGGAGGACGTGCTGCCGGGCGAGGTCTGGCGCTGGCAGCGCATCGAGAGGCTCTTCCGCGACCTGGCCGAGCGGTACGGCTACCGCGAGATCCGCACCCCCCTGGTGGAGGCCACCGAGCTCTTCGAGCGCGGCGTGGGCGGCGGCACCGACGTGGTGGAGAAGGAGATGTACACCTTCCTCGATCCGGGCGGGCGGTCGCTGACGCTCCGGCCGGAGGGGACGGCGGGGGCGGTGCGCGCCTTCGTCGAGCACCACCTGGACCAGGAGCCCGCCCCGCTCAAGCTCTACTACGTGGCCGCGCCCATGTTCCGCTACGAGCGGCCGCAGGCGGGGCGGCAGCGGCAGTTCTACCAGTTCGGCATCGAGGTGCTGGGGGCGGGCGAGCCGGCGGTGGACGCGGAGGTGATTGCGCTCGGGGTCCGCTTCCTCCGGGAGCTGGGGGTGGAGGGGGTGCGCGTCGAGATCAACAGCATCGGCGACGCCGCCTGCCGACCCCGCTACCGCGAGCGGCTCTTGGAGTACTACCGGCCGCTCCGCCAGCGCCTCTGCCCGGACTGCCAGCGCCGCCTGGAGCGGAACCCGCTCCGCCTCCTGGACTGCAAGGTGGACCGCGAGCTGGCGCTGGGCGCGCCGCAGGCGCGCGAGTCGCTCTGCGCCGACTGCGCCGCCCACTACGAGGAAGTGCTCCGCCTGCTGGACGCGCTCGGCGTCGCCGTGGTGGAGAACCCGCGCCTGGTGCGCGGGCTCGACTACTACACGCGCACCGTCTTCGAGCTGACCAGCGACCGCCTGGGCGCCCAGAACGCCGTCCTCTCCGGCGGGCGCTACGACGGCCTGGTGGAGCAGCTGGGCGGCCCGCCCACGCCGGGAATCGGCTTCGCCGGGGGCATGGAGCGGCTCCTGGCCCTCCTCCCCCCGGGCGGGGAGGAGGGCCGGCCGGACGTCTTCGTCGCCCTGGTCGATCCCGGCCTGCGTGCGGAGGCGCTGGCCTGGGCGGAGCGCCTGCGCGGCGCCGGCCTGCACGCGGAGTGCGAGCTGGGCGGCCGCAGCCTGAAGGCGCAGATGCGCTATGCCTCCCGCCGGCGCTTCCGTCTGGCGCTCCTGGTGGGGGGCGAGGAGTGGGCGCGGAGCGAGGCGACGCTCCGCGACCTGGACGGCGGCCGCCAGGCGAGCCTGGCGCGGGGGCGCCTGGAAGAGGCGCTGGCCCGGGGCGGCGGGCGGCGGGAGCGGCTCGCGGAGGCGCTGGGTTCGTTGCTGGAGGCGGCCGGGGGCGAGCGAGGGGAGGGCGAGGGCGACGATTCGTAGGACGCACGGCTGCGGGAGCCTCGGGCCGGAGATGGAAGGCGAGGAGGTGGGCCTGGCCGGCTGGGTCCACCAGACGCGCGACCTGGGCGGGCTGATCTTCGTCGAGCTGCGCGACTGGACCGGCGTGGTCCAGGTCGTCTTCAACCCGGCCGTCGACCGCCGGCTGCACGAGCAGGCGCGGGAGCTGCGCGCCGAGTTCGTGGTCGCGCTGCGCGGGCGTGTGCGTCGCAGGGCGCCGGAGAACGTCAACCCGCGCCTGGCCACCGGCGAGGTGGAGGTGGTGCCCGAGGCGCTGGAGCTGCTCAACCGCTCCAAGACGCCGCCCTTCAGCCCGGCCGAGGCGGGCGAGGTGGAGGAGAGCCTGCGCCTGCGCTACCGCTACCTGGACCTGCGCCGCCCGGCGCTCCAGGCCAACCTCCGCCTCCGCCACCGCCTGGTCAAGGCGATCCGCGACTTCCTGGACGCCGAGGGTTTCATCGAGGTGGAGACGCCCGAGCTGACGCGCAGCACCCCGGAAGGGGCGCGGGACTTCCTGGTGCCCAGCCGGCTCAGCCCGGGCCGCTTCTACGCCCTGCCCCAGAGCCCGCAGCTCTTCAAGCAGCTCCTCATGGTGGGCGGGGTGGGCCGCTACTTCCAGGTGGCGCGCTGCTTCCGGGACGAGGACCTGCGCGCCGACCGCCAGCCGGAGTTCACCCAGATCGACCTGGAGATGTCCTTCGTCGAGCCCGAGGACGTCCAGGAGGTGACCGAGCGGATGCTGGCCGCCGCGGTGGAGGCGACCACCGGCCGGCGGCTGGAGCTTCCGCTGCCGCGCCTCACCTGGGCCGAGGCCATGGACCGCTACGGCTCGGACAAGCCCGACCTGCGCTTCGGGATGGCGGTGACCGACGCCGGCGACCTGCTGGCCGGCGTCGACTTCGCCCCCTTCCGCCAGGCGCTGGCCGCGGGCGGCAGTGTCCGCCTCCTGGCCGTCCCCGGCGCCGCCGCCGCCTCGCGGCGGCAGATCGACGGCTGGACGGAGCTGGCGCGCCAGGCGGGCGCGGCCGGCCTGGTCTGGCTGGGCACGGGCGCCGAGCTGCGCGGACCGCTGCGCGAGCGGCTCGGGCGGGAGGAGGCGGCGCGGTTGCTGGAGCGGGCGGGCGGCCGGCCGGGCGACCTGCTGCTCATGGTGGCCGGTGATCCGCGGCAGGCGAGCCTGGTCCTCGGCCGCCTGCGCCTGGAGATCGCCGCCCAGATGGAGCTGGTGCCGCGCGACCGGCTGGCCGCCGCCTGGGTGACCGACTTCCCGCTTCTGGAGTGGAACGAGGAAGAGGGGCGCTGGGAGGCGGCGCACCACCCCTTCACCATGCCCCACCCCGACGACCTGGAGCGGCTGGAGAGCGACCCGGGCGGGGTGCGCGCGCTCTCCTACGACCTCGTCCTCAACGGCTACGAGCTGGGCTCGGGAAGCATCCGCATCCACCGGCCGGAGATCCAGCAGCGCCTCTTCCGGGTGATCGGCATCGACGAGGAGCGGGCGCGCCGGCGCTTCGGCTTCCTGCTGGAGGCCTTCGAGTACGGCGCGCCGCCCCACGGCGGCGTGGCGCTGGGCGTCGACCGCATCGCCATGATCCTGGCCGGGGCGGCCTCGCTCCGCGACGTCATCGCCTTCCCCAAGACCGCGCGCGGGGCGGACCTGATGATGGGCGCCCCCTCCGAGGTGGAGCCGGCGCAGCTGGAGGAGCTGGGCATCGCCCTGCGGGGCGGTCGCCCGATTGCCGCGCCGGACGGGGCATGATACGATCGCGGCGGAACGAGGCTCGAGTTCCCCGCCGCGGGTGGCGCCTCGATCCGACCGACCCAAACGGAGCAGCCAGGGAGCCCGGGCTCCGGCGGTGGTGAGGGCCTCCGCGGAGGACCCCGATCCGCCGGGAGGGCACCCACGTAGAGAGAACGGTTCCCGTTCGGACGGGGCGCAGGCCGGTGGCGGGGTTGCATATCGGAGGAGGCGCGGGCGCGGCGTGGCCCGCGCATTTTTCTTGCCGGGGGGGACGGGAGTGGCGGACGGGCTGGTGGATCTGCGCAGCGACACGGTGACGAAACCCTCGCCCGAGATGCGCCGGGCCATGGCCGAGGCCGAGGTGGGCGACGACGTCTACGGCGAGGATCCCACGGTGCGCGAGCTGGAGGAGACGGGAGCGGCGCTGGTGGGCCAGGAGGCGGGCCTCTTCGTGCCCAGCGGCACCATGGGCAACCAGGTGGCGGTGCTGACCCACACCCGCCGCGGCGACGAGGTCTTTCTCGAGGCCGAGTCCCACATCTACTACTACGAGGTGGGCGACATCGCCGCCCTGGCCGGCGCCCAGCCGCGCCCCATCCCCGGCTCGCGCGGGCGCTTCACCGCCGCCGACCTGCGCGCGGCGGTGCGCGAGCCGAACATCCACTACCCCAACCCGCGCCTGGTCTGCCTGGAGAACACGCACAACCGGGCGGGCGGCGCCGTCTGGCGTCCCGAGGAAGTGGACGCGGTGGTGGAGGCGGCGCACGAGCTGGGCCTGGCGATCCACCTCGACGGCGCCCGCCTCTTCAACGCGGCGGTGGCGCTGGGCCTGCCCGCGGCGCGGCTGGCGCGCGGCGTGGACAGCGTCATGTTCTGCCTCTCCAAGGGGCTGGGCGCGCCGGTCGGCTCGCTCCTCTGCGGGCCGGCGGAGTGGATCGAGCGCGCCCGCAAGGAGAGAAAACGGCTGGGCGGCGGCATGCGCCAGGCCGGTATCCTGGCGGCGGCCGGTCTCTGGGCGCTCCGCCACAACGTCGAGCGCCTCGCCGAGGACCACGCCAACGCCCGCTGGCTGGCCGAGCAGCTGGCCCAGATCCGCGGGCTGCGCGTCGACCCCGCCGAGGTGGAGACCAACATGGTGATGGTGGGCGTGCCGGGCCCGGCGGAGGCCTTCTCCCGGGCGCTGCGCCAGCGCGGCGTCCTGGCCAACCCCAGCCGGCCGGGGACGCTCCGCCTCGTCACCCACCTGGACGTCGACCGGGCGGGCTGCGAGCGGGCCGTGCAGGCCTTCCGGGAGGTCGCTCGCGAGCTGGCGGCCTGAGGTTCGGGCCCCCGGCGCGGGCGCGCGCCGGGGGCCGGGAGGAGGAGGGAGGCCCAAGATGGCGGCAGGCATCGAGCTGCGGACCGAGATCCCCGGACCCCGCTCCCGCGAGATCCTGGAGCGGCAGGAGCGCGCCGTGCCGCGCGCGCTCTCGGTGCTCCACCCGGTGGTCATCGCCCGCGCGCGCGGGGCGCTGGTGGAGGACGTGGACGGGAACGTCTTCCTCGATCTGACCGGCGGCGTGGGCGTGCTCAACGTGGGCCACGCCCGCCCGGAGGTGGTGGAGGCGATCCGCGAGCAGGCGGACCGCTTCCTGCACACCGACTACACCGTCGTCCCCTACGAGCTCTACATCACGCTGGCCGAGGAGCTGGCCCGGCGGGTGCCGGTGGAGCCTCCGGTCAAGGTGGCCTTCTTCAACAGCGGCGCCGAGGCGGTGGAAAACGCCGTCAAGATCGCCAAGCGGGCCACCGGCCGCCACGAGGTGATCGCCTTCGAGGGCGCCTTCCACGGGCGGACGCTGGGCGCGCTGGCGCTCACCTCCAAGCCGCGGCCCTACCGCCACGGCATGGGCCCCTTCCCGCCGGGCGTCCACCGCCTGCCCTACGCCTACTGCTACCGCTGCCCGCTGGGCCTGGAGTACCCCGGCTGTGGTCTGGCCTGCGCCGAGGCGCTGGAGCGCGGTTTCCACACGCGCTACTCGGAGGACGAGGTGGCGGCCGTGGTCATCGAGCCGGTGCAGGGCGAGGGCGGCTTCGTCGTGCCGCCGACGGAGTTCCTGCGGCGGGTGGCGGAGATCGCGCGGGCGCACGGCGTCCTCCTGATCGCGGACGAGGTGCAGACGGGCTTCGGGAGGACGGGAGCGCTCTTCGCCTCCGAGCGGGCGGGGATCCGGCCCGACCTCATGACCCTGGCCAAGTCCATCGCCGGCGGGCTGCCGCTCAGCGCGGTCGCCGGCCGGGCGGAGCTGATGGACGCGCCGGAGGACGGCGAGATCGGCGGCACCTACGTGGGCAACCCGGTGGCGCTGGCGGCGGCGCGCGAAGTGCTCGGGGTGCTGGAGCGCGAGCGGCTGGCCGAACGGGCCGAGGCCCTGGGCGCCCGGCTGGGCGAGGGCCTGCGCGCGCTGGCCGAGCGGCACCGCCTGATCGGCGACGTGCGCCGGCTGGGCGCCATGGTGGGCGTGGAGCTGGTGCGCGACCGGACGAGCAAGGAGCCGGCCGGGCGCGAGGCGCGGGCGGTGGTGGCCGCCATGCGCAGGCGCGGCGTGCTGGCGCTGACGGCCGGGATCTACGGGAACGTGATCCGCTTCCTCAATCCGCTCGTCATCTCCGACGAGCAGGTGGAGGCGGCGCTGGCCGTCCTGGACGAGGCGCTGGGCGAGGTGGAGGCCGGCGCGTGAGCGCCGCGGGCGGCCGGCCGGCGGGGGCGGGGGATGCCGGGTGAGCCTCTTCGACCAGATGGGGGAGGCCTTCCGGGCGGCGCACGCGCCGCTGGCCGACCGCATGCGGCCGCGCAGCCTGGAGGAGTTCGTCGGGCAGGAGGCGGTGATCGGCAAGGGCCGCCTCCTGCGCCGCGCCATCGAGTCCGGGCGGGTGCCGAGCCTCCTCCTCTGGGGGCCGCCGGGCAGCGGCAAGACGACGCTGGCGCGGCTCATCGCCCGCTCCGCCGGCGCCGCCTTCGTCCAGCTGAGCGCCGTCAGCGCGGGCGTCGCCGACCTGCGCCGCGTCGTCGCCGAGGCGCAGGAGCGGCAGCGGCTGGAGCAGCGGGCGACCATCCTCTTCATCGACGAGATCCACCGCTTCAACAAGGCGCAGCAGGACGCCATCCTGCCCTACGTGGAGGACGGGACGCTGACGCTGGTGGGCGCCACCACCGAGAACCCGTACTTCGAGGTGGTGGCTCCGCTCCTCTCCCGTCTCCGCCTCTTCCGGCTGGAGCCGCTGGGCGAGGCCGATCTGCGCACCATCCTGGTGCGTGCGCTGGCCGATCCCGAGCGCGGCCTGGGCGGGCTCCGGGCGACGGTGGAGGAGGCGGCGCTGGAGCACCTGGTGCGCATGGCGGCGGGCGACGCGCGCACGGCGCTCAACGCGCTGGAGCTGGCCGTCCTCAGCACCCCGCCCGGGCCGGACGGGAGCCGCCGCGTCACCCTGGCGGCGGCGGAGGAGGCGCTCCAGGCCAAGGCGCTCCGCTACGACCGGCTGGGCGACGAGCACTACGACACGGCCAGCGCCTTCATCAAGAGCATGCGCGGCTCCGATCCCGACGCGGCGCTCTACTGGATGGCGCGGATGATCGAGGCCGGCGAGGACCCGCGCTTCATCGCCCGCCGCCTGGTCATCCACGCGGCGGAAGACGTGGGCCTGGCCGACCCCATGGCGCTGGTGGTGGCGGCGGCCGCCTTCCAGGCGGCCGAGCTGGTGGGCTGGCCCGAGGGGCGCATCCCGCTGGCCGAGGCGGTCCTCTACGTGGCCACGGCACCCAAGTCCAACAGCGTCGTCCGCGCCATCGACGCCGCGCAGGAGGCGGTGCGCCGGCGGCCGGCGGGCGGGGTGCCGCTCCACCTGCGCTCCACCGGCTACCGTGGCGCCGCCCGGCTGGGGCACGGCGCCGGCTACCTCTACCCGCACGACGACCCGCGCGGCTTCGTCGAGCAGCGCTACCTGCCGGAGGGCGTGGAGGGCGGCTTCTACCGGCCGGGGAGGCGCGGCTACGAGCGCGAGGTGGCCCGCCGCCTGGCCGGCTGGTGGCCGCGCCGCTGGCCGGCGCCGCCCGCGGAGGAGAGCGGGCCCCTGCCCGGCGACTGAGGCCGGCCGGCGGCGCCCGGGGCGCCGCCAATGGGCGCGGTTGACCCTCGCCGGGCGCCGATGCTAGGATACGGATGAATAGCCTACTGGATTGCTCGGAATTGACGGCCGGCCGCCGTCCCGGTCGCCGAGCCGCCGCCCCGGAGGGCGGGCCGCGAAAGCCCGGCCGGCCGGGGCGGGGGACGGGGAGGCGAAAGCGGTCTTGAACATCTCGACGCGCGGGCGCTACGGCCTCATGGCCATGACCGAACTGGCCATGCGCTACGGCGAGGGGCCGGTGCCGCTCAAGACCATCGCGGAGAGCCAGGGGCTGAGCGAGAGCTACCTGGAGCAGCTCTTCGCCGCCCTGCGCAAGGCCTCGCTGGTGCGGAGCGTGCGCGGCGCGCAGGGGGGCTACGAGCTGGGCCGGCCTCCCGAGGCGATCAGCGTCGGTGAGGTGCTGCGCGTCCTGGAGGGGCCGTTGGCGCCGGTGGAGTGCGCCATCGAGGGCCGGGACGACTTCGAACACTGCGGCAACCCGGAGCGTTGCATGACGCGGAGCGTCTGGGTCCGGCTGCGGCAGAGCATCGAGCGGGTGGTCGACTCCATCAACCTGGCCAGCCTCTGCGAGGAGGCGCGCCAGCGGGGCGGCCAGAGCCTCATGTACTACATCTAGAGCAAAGGGCCGGGGGCCGGCCCGGCGCGCGGGAGCCGGGCGTTCCGGGCGCGCGCGGCCCCGGGCGGACGGCCGGTGGGTGAAGCGGTGATCTACCTGGACTGGGCGGCCACCACGCCGATCCGGGAGGAGGTCCTGGAGGCGATGGTGGCCTTCGAGCGCGAGGCGTGGGCCAACCCCTCCAGCACGCACGCGCCCGGGCGGCGGGCGCGGGCGCGGCTGGAGGCGGCGCGCCGCGCGGTTCACGACTGGCTGGGCCTGCCGGGGGGGCGGCTGGTCTTCACCTCGGGCGGGACCGAGGCCGACAACCTGGCGGTCTTCGGCCTGGCGGCCGCGGCCGAGGCGCGGGGCGCCCCGCGGCGGGCCGTCACCAGCGCCGTCGAGCACCGCGCGGTCCTCGACGCCTTCCTCCGCCTGGAGCGGCGCGGCTGGGAGGTGGAGTTCCTCGGGCCCGACGCGCGCGGCGTCGTCCCGCCGGAGGCGGTGGAGGCGGCGCTGGAGCGACCGGCGGCCTTCCTCAGCCTGATGTGGGCCAACAACGAGACCGGCGCCATCCAGCCCGTGGCCGAGGCCGCCCGGCTGGCTCATGCGCGCGGTCTCCCGGTCCACGCCGACGCCGTCCAGGCGGCGCCGCTCCTCCGCCTGGGCCCCGGCGCGGAGGGGCACGACAGCCGCCACACCGGGGAGGGACCCGACCTGGTGGCCGTCTCGGCGCACAAGCTGGGCGGGCCCAAGGGGGTGGGCGCGCTCTGGCTTCGCGACGGGCTGGAGGTGGAGCCGCTCCTGGCCGGCGGCGGCCAGGAGTGGGAGCTTCGCCCGGGGACGGAGAACGCCGCCGGCATCGTCGGCTTCGGTCGCGCCGCCGAGTTGGCGGCGCGCGAGGCGCCGGGGGAGTGGGAGCGGCTTCGCCGGCTGGGGGAGCGCTTCCTGGCCGAGCTGCGCGCGCGCTGGCCCGGCGTCCTCCTCAACGGGCCGGAGGAAGCGGCCCCCCGCCCGGGGGCGCGCCTCCCCTCCATCGTCAACCTGGCCTTCCCCGGCCTGCGCGCCGAGAGCCTCCTGATCCGCCTCGACCTGGCCGGCGTGGCGGCGTCGGCGGGCGCCGCCTGCTCCGCCGGCAGCCTCGAGCCCTCGCACGTCGTCGCCGCCATGGGGCGGGCGGAGCTGGCCGCCTCCTCGCTCCGCTTCTCCTTCGGCCGCCTGAGCCGCGAGGAGGAAGTGGTGCGGGCGGCCGAGATCGTCGCCCGCGAGGCGGAGGCGCTGGCGGCCGGCGGGAGGAGGTGAGGGGGATGGCAGCTGTGCGTGTCGTCGCC
>JAIMAT010000027.1 GCA_023511835.1 Bacillota bacterium
CTCCCCCGGGTGCTTCCGCCCGCCCGTCCCGGGCGGCAGAATGACGCCAGGGCGGCCGGACCGCGGTCCGGCCGCCCGCGCAAGCAGGGGAGAGGAGGTCGGTCGACCATGGCGGCTTCAGGCGGGAGCGCCGAGGCCAGGGCTGCGGCGCAGGCGGCGACGGAGGCCGTGCCGGAGTACGGCTTCTTCATCGGCGGGCGCTGGGAGGCGGCGGTCGAGACCATGCCGGTGAAGCACAAGTACACCGGCGAGACGCTGGCGCGGGTGGGCGTGGCCAGCCGGGAGGACGTCCGCCGCGCGGTCGACGCGGCCGAGCGAGCCTTCCGCGAGCAGCGGCCGAGCCCGCGCGAGCGGGCGGCCTGGCTTTTGCGGACGGCCGAGCTGATCGAGGCGCACCGCGAGGAGCTGGGCCGGCTCATCGCCCGCGAGGCGGGGAAGCCGCTGAAGGAGGCGCTGACCGAGGCGGGTCGGGCCGTCAACACCTTCACCGTGGCGGCGGAGGAAGCCAAGCGCATCGCCGGCGAGCTGGTCCCCATCGAGGCCGACCCGGGCTCCGAGGGGCGCTTCGCCTTCGCCATGCGCGTCCCCATCGGCGTGGTGGCGGCCATCAGCCCCTTCAACTTCCCGCTCAACCTGGTGGCGCACAAGGTGGCGCCCGCGCTGGCGGCGGGCGACACGGTGGTGCTCAAGCCGGCCAGCGCCACGCCGCTGACGGCCATCCGCCTGGTGGAGCTGCTGAGCGAGGCGGGCGTCCCCGCCGGCCGCATCAACCTGGTCACCGGTCCCGGCTCGCCGGTGGGCGACTACCTGGTGGCCGACCCGCGCCCGGCGCTGGTCACCTTCACCGGCAGCGCCGCCGTCGGCGAGCAGATCAAGGCGCGGAGCGGGCTCAAGCGGGTGACGCTGGAGCTGGGGAACAACTCGCCCAACATCGTCCACGGCGACGCCGACCTCGACCTGGCGGCCGACCGGCTGGCCCGCCAGGCCTTCCTGAGCGCGGGGCAGAAGTGCATCTCCGTGCAGCGGATCTACGTCCAGCGGCCGGTGCTGGAACCCTTCCTGGAGCGGCTCGAGCGCGTCACCGCCCAGCTGGTGGTGGGCGACCCGGAGGATCCGGCCACCGACGTGGGGCCGATGATCAGCGAGCGCGAGGCGGAGCGGGTGGAGGGCTGGATCCGCGAGGCGGTGGAGGCGGGCGCGCGCGTCCTGGCCGGCGGGCGCCGCCGGGGGGCGCTCCTGGAGCCCACCATCCTCCTCGACGTGACGCCGGAGATGAAGGTGGTCTGCATGGAGGCCTTCGCCCCCATCGTCACCGTCACGCCCTACGACACCCTGGACGAGGCGCTCCGCTACGCCAACGACACGCCCTACGGCCTGCAGGCGGGCATCTTCACGTCGAGCCTGGAGGTGGCCATGCGCGCCGCGCGCGAGCTGGAGTTCGGCGGCGTCATCGTCAACGACTCCTCGGCCTACCGCGCCGATCTGATGCCGTACGGCGGCGTCAAGGGCAGCGGCATCGGCCGCGAGGGGCCGCGCTACGCGATGCAGGAGATGACCGAGCTGCGCACGGTGGTCTTCCACCTGCCGAAGTGAGCCCCGGCGGGCGGCGGCGCCGCGGCGGCCGCGGAGCCGATCCGGGGCGCCGTGCGCCGCCGCCGCGGGGGCCGGGGGAGGGCGGGCCGCCCGCCCCTCAGCCGATCTCCAGGAGCAGCGAGAGGATGCGCGTCAGCGTGGCGAAGTCGGGCGCCTCCCAGGCGACGGAGCGGTCGCCGGTCCGCTCGGCTAGCGGCATCCAGCTGGCCACCGTGGCCATGTCCGTCTGCTGGAACTCCACCTCCAGGCGGTGGAGCGGCCGGCCGTCCGGCGCGGTGCGGAAGGGCGCCGGGCGGTAGGGGCGGTAGCGCCCGAGCTCGCCCAGGGCGCGGCGGACGGCCTCGCGGATGCGCTCCGCCGCCACGGCGGGCGGCAGCACCCGCGCCACCTCCCGGTCGAGGCCCCGCTTCACCACCACCGTCTCCACCGGATCGAGGAAGGCCTTCACCTGGTGCGCCAGCTTGTCGTCGCCGCTGACCACCGGGACCGGCACGCCGAACTCGCCGGCCAGGGCGGCGTTCAGCTCCGCCTCGGTGGCGCGGCGACCGTCCAGGAGGACGTGGTGGAAGCGGCGGCCGGACATGGTGTGGTCGAGGACCGCCGCCGCCGTACCGCCCATGGCGTGGTAGCCGATGAAGAGGGCCGCGTCCCAGCCCTCCTGGATGCCCTCCATCATGGCCAGCGGCTTGAGGCTGCCGCGGATCACCTCGGCGCGCGGGTCCAGCTCCTCCAGGATCAGGTTGAGCATGCCGTCGTGCGAGTCGTTGACCAGCACCTCCGTCGCCCCCGCGTCGAAGGCGCCGAGGACGGCGGCGTTGGCGTCGGCGGTCATCCAGCGGCGGGCCTGCTCGTAGTGGCGCGCGCCCGGCTCGACGTCGTGGTGCGAGGCGACGCCGGAGGCGCCCTCCATGTCGACGGAGACGAAGACCTTCACGCTCTCCTTCCTTTCCGCCCGTGGTCCGGCCCCGGGGAGGAGCGCCCGGCCGCCCGCGGCGGCGCGCGAGGAAGCCCTCCCGGCTCCGGCCCTCCCCTCTTCGACCGGCTCCCTCCCCGCCTCCTGCCCCCGCGCCCCACCGTCCCGCGCGCGACGGTGCCCCGCGCTCCCCGCCCGCACGGACGCCGCGCGCATGGAGCGATTTCCATGGACCGGCGCCGCTTCCGCCTGAGAGAATGGACTTGCACCCGGAGGCAAGGAGGTCTCTCGCATGCGCCGCCCGCTGGCGGGCCTCCCCGGCCGGAACCCGGCCCTCCTCGTTCTCGCCCTCGCCGCCCTCGTCGCGCTCTCCCCGGCGGCGGCCGGCTGCGCCCGCTCCGCGCCCCCCGAGGCCTCGGGCGGCGCGGGGAAGGCGGTGCCGAGCGGCCCCTCCCGGCCGGCCGGGGCGGCGGAGCCGGCGGAGACGGCGGCGCCCCCCGCCGGCGGCGCCACCTCCCCGGGGACGGGCGCCCCGGCGGCGACGCCGGGGGGGACGGGCGGCACGGGCGGCACGGGCGAGGTGCAGACCCCCGGGAGCGGCCCCGCAGGAGCCGCTCCGCCCGATGGCCCCTCCCCGGCCACGGGGACGACGCAGCCGCCCGCCGCGCCGCTCGACGGGACGCGGCTCAGCTGGTACTTCACGCCCGGACAGGCCGGCGAGGCGCCCTCCTTCGGCCGGCGCGAGCAGGCACTGGCCGACCGCTACGCCGCCATCTACCTCGGGCCCACCGACCGGCCCGTCGTCTACCTCACCTTCGACGAGGGCTACGAGGCGGGCACCACCCCCGCCATCCTCGACACGCTCAAGGCCCACGGCGTCCGCGCCGCCTTCTTCATCACCGGCTCCTACCTGGAGCGGGAGCCGGAGCTGGTGGCGCGCATGCTGCGCGAGGGCCACGTGGTGGGCAACCATACGCTGAGCCACCCCAGCCTGCCGGCGCTCGCCGACGAGGAGGCGGCGGCGGAGATCCGCGGCCTGGAGACGGCCTTCCGCCAGCGCTTCGGGCAGAGGATGCGCTTCCTGCGGCCGCCCATGGGCGAGTTCAGCGAGCGGACGCTGGCCGTGGCGCGGCAGCTGGGCTACCGGGCGGTCTTCTGGAGCTTCGCCTACCGCGACTGGGAGACGGACCGCCAGCCCACGCCCGAGGAAGCCTTCCGCACGGTCACCTCCGCCGTCCACCCCGGCGCCGTCCTCCTCCTCCACGCGGTCTCCAGCGCCAACGCCCAGGCGCTGGACCGCATCCTGAGCGAGCTGGAGGCCCGCGGCTACACCTTCGGCAGCCTGGAGGAGCTCTGAGGCGGAGCGCGGGCGGCTGAGCCCGCGCCGCCCGCCGCCTTTCCGCCGGCCGGGCCGGCCGTGGCGCCGGCCGGCCGCCGCCTAGCGCCGCCCGAAGATGGAGAGCGGCAGGTAGGCCGAGACCACCCAGTTGGGCTGGTCGACCACCTCGGAGATCTTCAGGTCGACGGTGACGCTGGCGAGGACGTAGGCGTCGACGGGCTCGATCCGGTATTCGCGCGCGACGTGGTCGACCATGGCGCGCACCGCTTCCTTGGCCGCCTCCATCAGGTCGGGGCCGACGCCGGTGGTGACGAAGTAGCGCTCGTCGGGCGCGCGCAGCGGTGCCGAGACCTCGAACTGCGGGCCGGGGATGCGGCGCCCCTTGTGCAGGCGGAAGCGGAAGGCGCCCACCAGCGGCCCCTCCATGGCCGAGACGCAGACCTCGCCGTCGCCCTGGGCGTTGTGCGGGTCGCCCACGCTGAAGAGGGCGCCCGGCACCTGCACCGGCAGGTAGAGACGGCTGCCCACGGTCAGGTCGCGGATGTCCAGGTTCCCGCCGAAGTGGCCCGGCGGCATGATGGGCAGCGGCTCGGCGGTGTCGGGCGAGACGCCCATGGTGCCGCAGAAGGGCCTGAGCGGGATCTCCGCCACGTCCAGGAAGCGCGCGCTCCGCCCGTTGCTCGTATCCCAGATGTAGAGGTGCGCCTCCTGGAAGTCCTCGGCCAGGAGGCCGAAGCCGGGGATCGTCCCCGTCCAGGCCCAGCCCCGCGTATGCAGGTCCAGCACCTCGATCTCCAGCGTGTCGCCCGGCTCGGCGCCGCGGACGGCCAGCGGCCCGGCCAGCGCGTAGACGCGATCCCAGTCGAGCCTCCCCAGCACCTCGGCGGTGGAGTCGGGGCCGATCTGCCCGTCGGTCACGTCGCGCAGGTCGTAGACCACCACGTCGCCGGGATCGATGGTCAGCACCGGCTCCAGCCTCTTGTCCCAGCGGAAGTGGACGCGGTCGGGAAAGTAGCGTCTCGCCACGGGGCGATTCCTCCTCGGAAACGGCGCGCCAGGCTCGCCTGCGGCCGGTTTCCGGCCCTATTGGCGCGCGCCGCCCGAACTCCTGCCGGCCGCCGCGCGGTTTGGGGCGCGGGCCGTGGCGCGGTAGACTGGCGGGCGTACGCGAGCGCTCGCGGGGGAGGACCCGCGGGCGTCGGGAGGTGAGGCTTCCGGTGCACGGTCTGGACGGGGCGATCCTCCTGGCCGTCCACGGCCTGGCGGGCCGCTCCGCGCTGCTGGACGCGGCAGGAAGCTGGCTGGGCCAGTACGGTCCGGTCCTCTACGCGCCGCTCCTGCTCGTCGCCTGGTTCGCCTATCCGCTCGCCGGGGCGGAGGAGACGGCGCGCCGCCGCCGCCTGCTCCTGGCGGCGGCCGCGGGGGCGCTGGCGCTTGTGCTGAACGTGGTCGTGGGGGCTGCCTGGTACCGGCCGCGCCCCTTCGTGGTGGCACCGGCGCTGATCCACCCGCTGGTCCGCCACGCGGCAGACAGCTCCTTCCCCAGCGACCACGCCTCGCTCAGCTTCGCCGTGGCGCTGGCGCTCTACGCCCTGCCCGCGCGGCCGCGCGGCCTGGCGCCGCTGGCCCTGGCGCTGGCCGTCCTGATCGGTCTGGCGCGGCTCTTCCTGGGCGTCCACTGGCCCAGCGACATCCTCGGCAGCCTGGGCGTGGCGCTCGTCAGCGCGGTGGCGGTGCGCGGCCTGGAGCCGGCGCTCGCGGCCCCGGCCGACTTCGTCGCCCGGCGGCTGCCGCCGCGGCCGGCGGGGCCATAAGGCGAGGCGAGGCGGGCTCGCACTGGGGTCTCGCACCGGCGTCCCGCGCGCGACCCTTCCGGAAGGCGGTGCACGAAGCGCCATCATGATGGCGGTTCTGCCAGCATGCTGGCAAAGCCGGAACCGCCTCCCGGGAGGACCCCCGCCGCGCCCGCGAGAGGCGCGGCGCCGCCGACTCTGCCCGACATGAGGAGGAAGGCCGTTTGATCCGAAGCATCGCAGAGCGGACCCGGCTGGCCAACGGCATCGAGATGCCCTGGCTCGGCCTGGGCGTCTACCGGGCCGAGGAAGGCCCGGAGGTGGAAGAGGCGGTGCGCGTGGCGCTGGAGCTAGGCTACCGCGCCGTCGACACCGCCTCCATGTACCGCAACGAGAGCGGGGTGGGCCGGGCGCTGCACGCCTCGGGCCTCCCGCGCGAGGAAGTCTTCCTGACGACCAAGGTCTGGAACTCGGAGCAGGGCTACGACTCCACGCTGCGCGCCTTCGAGGCGAGCCTCAAACGCCTCGGCGTCGACTACGTCGACCTCTACCTGATCCACTGGCCCGTCCCGGGCCGCTACAAGGAGACCTGGCGCGCCCTGGAGCGCCTCTACCGGGAGGGGCGGGCGCGGGCGATCGGCGTCTCGAACTTCCAGATCCACCACCTGGAGGATCTCCTCGCCGGCGCCGAAGTGGCGCCCATGGTCAACCAGGTGGAGTGCCACCCGCGCCTCCAGCAGCGCGAGCTGCTGGACTTCTGCCGCGCGCACGCCATCCAGCTGGAGGCCTGGGCGCCGCTGATGCGCGGCCGGCTCTCCGACGAGCCGACCCTCCGCCGCATCGCCGCCGCCCGCGGTAAGACGCCGGCGCAGGTGATGCTGCGCTGGAACCTGCAGCGCGGTGTCGTCGTCATCCCCAAGTCGGTCCGCCGCGAGCGGATCGAGGAGAACGCCGGCATCTTCGACTTCGAGCTCTCGGAGCAGGAGATGGAGGCGCTGGCCTCCCTGGAGCGCGGCGAGCGGATCGGACCCGACCCGGACCACGTGGACTTCTGAGTTTCTACGTTTCGGAGAGGCGCCTCGCGCGGGGGTTCGCCGGCGGCGCCTCCGCCTGGCAACGGGCGGATGTCAGGAACAGGTTGCTATGTTCCTGGCAACGGTGCACGGACCGCCATCATGGTGGCCAAAGTCCCATCATGATAGCATCCCGTGCCGTGCCTTCCGGGAGACCCCCTGCGGCGCGGCTATCCCGCGCCCGTCAGCGCGGCACGAAGGGCAGCTCGGCCACGCGCACCTCGCTCCGCACGGGCACGCCGTGGCGGAGCAGGGAGAGCGCCAGCCGCTCGCCCGGGCGCCGGCCGGCGAGGTGCGCGCGGATCTCGGCGGCCGACGCCACCGCCTGCCCGTCCACGGCGTAGATGAGGTCGCCCGGCTGGAGGCCGGCCGCCTCGGCGGGGCTTCCTGGCGCCACGGAGAGCACCTGGGCGCCGCGGTGCGCCGGCAGATCCAGGGCGCGGGCCAGGGAGGGGGGGAGGACCGCTTCCTCCGCCTCGAGGCCGAGCCAGAGGTGCGAGGCGCGCCCCTCGCGCACGAGCTGCTCCGCCAGGGGCAGGGCGATGTCCGCGGGGATGGCGAAGCCCAGCCCCTGCCCCGCCGCGAGGACGGCGGTGTTGATGCCGACCACGCGCCCGTCCAGCGTCGCCAGCGCGCCGCCCGAGTTGCCCGGGTTGATGGCGGCGTCGGTCTGCAGGAGGCCGTCCAGCACCACACCCGGGGCGACGGGCAGCGAGCGCCCGCTGGCGCTGAGCACGCCCGCCGTCACCGTCCAGGAGAGGCCGAAGGGGTTGCCCACGGCGATCACCAGCCGCCCGGGGCGGAGGCGCGCGGCGGAGGCGAACTCCGCCGTCGGCAGCGGCTCGAGGAGGCCCTCCAGGCGGACCACGGCCAGGTCGTAGAGCGGGTCGGCGCCCGCCACCCGGCCCAGGAAGCCCTGCCCGTCGTACGTCTTCACCTCGAGCGCGCGGGCGCCGTCCACTACGTGCGCGTTGGTCAGCACCAGCCCGGGCTGCCGCCAGAGGACGCCCGAGCCGAGGCCCTGGCCGCCGCGCCCGCGGGCGCCGGCGAGGCGGCTCTGGATCTGGACGACGGCGGGGCCGACCCGTTCGGCGGCGCCGCTGATCGCCCGGGAGAGGTCGTCCGGATCGGGTTCGCGCAGTGCGGGCACCCGGGGTCACCTCCTTCTGTACCAAGCTGGTGAGCCCATCCTGGACCCACGCGGGGTAAAAGTCAAGAAAGATCAGACAAGGCCAGATCAGTCCGTTGCGGGAGGACTTTGCCAGGGGAACCGTTGCCGAGAACATCGAAATCTGTTCCCGACATCCGCCCGTTGCCGGGCGGAGGCGCCGGTCTTACGCGCTTTCGCGCCGCCGGCTTCCCGCTTCCTCCGGGACCGCCTGCGCTGGCGCAGGTCTTACACCCCGTCCACGGGCGTTTTGCGTCTCCGGGCCACTCCCGGCGACGGCGGTCACAAGGGCCGCAAGATTCCGCGCCGCGTTCTCGTCCCGGTCCAGGGCGAGACCGCAGGCATCGCACCGGAACGTCCGCTCCCACAGCGGCAGGCTTTCCTTCACCGCACCGCAACAGGAGCACGTCTTGCTGCTCGGGTAGAACGTGTTCGCGGTCTCCAGGCGCGACCCGTACCAGACGCTCTTGTACGCGAGCTGGCGTCGCAGCTCCGCCATCGCCGTGTCGGCTGCCGACCGCGCCAGATGGCGGTTCCGCAGCATCCCGGCCACGTTCAGCGTCTCGACCACCACGGTCCCGTAAGTGCGGGCAAGCCGGGCGGTGAGCTTGTGCATGGCGTCCCGGCGGATGCGGGAGACGCGGGCGTGAAAGCGGGCGAGCTTCCTCCGCGTCTCCTCCCGGTTTTTGCTCCCCGGTCTCCGCCGAGCCAGCTCCCGGTTCAGCCGGGCGAGCTTCCTGAGCGCCTTCTCCAGCGGCCGCGGGTTCGGCACCTTCTGCCCGGTGGAGAGGACGGCCAGGTGGCGGATCCCCGCGTCCACCCCGACGACGGCGTCCGGCCACTTGGGCTGACCTGGAGATCGCTCCACCTCGCAGGTGAAGCTCACGAACCACCGCCCGCCCTCTCGGGAGACGGTGGCGCGCAGGATGCGGGCCTCCCCCGCCTCGACCCTCGCCAGGAGCGCCGCCGTCGGCTCGTGCGTCCGCACTCGGCCGATCCTGGGCAGGACGACGTGGCTTTTGTCATCCACCCGGATCGCGCCGGTGGTGAAGCCGACCGACTCCCGGCCACGGCTCTTCTTTCGGAAGCGGGGGAAGCCCACCCTGCGACCCTTCCGCCGTCGCTTCCGGCTCTCCGACCACGCCCGGAGCGCCCTCGCCAGGCCCTCGAGCCCCGAGGAGTACGCCTCCTTCGAGTTCTCCCGCCACCAGGGGGCGACGGCCTCCTTCTGCCGGTTCCACTCCCGGCGGAGGGCCGGAAGCGTCCACGGCACCTCCACGTCCTCGCCCCGGCGGCGGGCCTCCAGGCGCTCCTTCACGAGAGCAAGGCCCCAGTTGAAGACAAAGCGCCGCGCGCCGGCGTGCGACGCCAGCGCCCGGGCCGCGCGAGGAGAAGGATCCAGCGCGAAGCGGTACGCCTGGAGCACCCTCATGACTCGCAGGCCGCAGCCACGGCCTTCTCCGCCCGGTGGCGGGCCGAGCGGCGGCCGTAGAGCCGGGCACAGAAACTAGTCAGCACGTCGATCATGTCCTGCATGAGGTCGTCTTTCCTCTCGTCCGGCTCCATCACGATCAGCCGCCGCCCCGACGCGGCCAGCGCGGCCTCGATGGCCTCCGACCCGAACCTGGCGAGCCTGTCCCGGTGCTCCACCACGATGGCCCCGTACTCGGGCGAGCGCAGTACGCCCAGAAGCCCCTTCCGGTGCCCGTCCAGCCCGCTTCCCACTTCGGCGACCACCTTCGCCACCCGGATCCCCTGCTCGGCGGCGAAGGCGGCCAGCCGCGCCACCTGGCGGTCCAGGTCCGCCTTCTGGTCGGCGGACGAGACGCGGGCGTAGAGCACCGCGCCCCTCTCCTCCCGGTTCGGCATGTCGACCAGAATCGTGCCGGTCGGAAGCTGCCGGGCCGGAACCGGCAGGACGCCCTTCTTGAACCAGAGCCAGGCCGTCTTGTAGGAGACCCCGTTGCGCCTCGCCCATTCGGAGAGCTTCATGGGAACAGAATATCACAAAACAGGAGATAGCTTGATCAATGCGCCAACAGTTGCAAACCCTCCGGAGGAGGGAGCAGGCCGAGTAGAGTCGTTCGCACGTCCGCGCCACGACGCGGAAGGGCCGAGGCCCGGGAGGGATCCCAGGCCCCGGCGACGCGTTCGGTCAGCCCCCATCCGATCTTCGCGCCCGGTCAGTGCTGGCCCTGCTGCTCGAGCTGAACGTTGTCGTGGTCGGCCTCGGTTGCGGGGGCCTCTTCGACCTCGGCGGCGCCGGCCTTCTCAGGCGTCTCCTGCGCGAGCTCGCGGTCGGTGCCCCCGGGCTCCGTCGCGTCAGCGCCGCCGCCCTGCGGGCCGACCTGCTGCTCGATCTGCTGCTCGACCTGCTGGCCGACCTGCGGGCCGGCGCTCTCCTGGATTTGGGTCGAGGAGCCGGCGGGTGGCACGACGCTTGGTGCAGCCGGCGCGGCGGCGGCCTGCGCCGCCGTCGACGAAGGGGGGACGGTGACGGCCGACGCCTTGGCCACCAGGGCTCCGCCGCCGGTCAGACCGGCGACGAGCAGAGCGGCTGCGCCCACCCGGATCCAGCGCTTGACCAATAGAAACCACTCCTTTCCAGCGGGTTCAGTCGATCCGGAAGCGGTCCGGCGTTCCCGCGGAGACCCTCTGGCCCTGGGCGCCCTCCGCTTCCCGAGTCGATCTTGGCGGCCTGGGATGAAGTGGGCGTGAGCCGGTCGTGAGATTTTTCTCAGCTTGGCCGGGTCGCACGCCTGCCACCTCGGGGAAGGCGAGGGCTTGCCTCTCGCGGCGGTTCCTGGAGGGGGAGGCGCAGAGTGAAAGTGGTCCCGCGGCCGACGGCCGTCTCCACTTCGACGCTGCCGCCCAGGATCTCGACTGCCTGCTGCACGATTGAAAGGCCCAGCCCCGCACCACCCGCAGGCCGCGTCGGGCTCGCCTCGACGTCCGCCTGGCGCCGGTTGTGGCCGCGGTAGAAGCGCTCGAAGATGTGGGGTCGGTCCTCCTCCGGAATGCCGACGCCCGTGTCGGCGACCGACAGCTCGGCTACCCCGCGTTCGCGGTCCACGCGGGTGGAGATCCGCACTTGGCCGCCACGGGGCGTGAAGTCGAGCGCGTTCTGCACCAGGTTGACCAGGGCCTGGGTGAGGGCGCTCTGGTCGCCGTGCAGGATCACCGGCTCGGGGGGCGTCTCCGCGCTCAGCCGGACACCGGCCTCGTCGGCCAACGGTTGGAAGGAGGCAGCCGTCCCCTCGACGAGGGCATTCAAGTCGATGGGCTCCTGGGCACCCTCCCTGTGCCTGGCGTCGCCGCGCACAAGTTCCAGCATCTGGGCCAGCATGACGCTCATGCGTTCGGACTCGCGCCGGATGACCTGGAGCGCCGACCGCCAGGCCTGCGGTTCGCGTTCGGCCAGGGCGGCCTCCGCCTGGGCCCGGACGACGGCCACGGGCGTGCGCAACTCGTGGGAGGCGTTGCTGGTGAACTGGCGCTGGCGGGTGAAGGACTCCTCCAGGCGGTCGAGCATCTCGTCCAACGTCGCCACCAGGCGCCCCAGCTCGTCCGACGCATGAGGAAGCCCGATCCGCTGCGAGAGGTCCCCCTCGCGGATCGCGCGAGCCGTGCGGATCACCCGATCGATGGGGGCGAGCGCCCGCCGGCTGAGCCAGTAGCCGCCCGCACCGGAGAAGACGAGCAGCACGGGCAGGGCGAGCGCCATCAGCCAAAGCAGGCGCTGAGCCGACTCTTCCGCGCTCTCCAGGGAGCGGAAGACCACCAGGGAGCCGATCGGGCGGCCGTCTTCCTCCAACGGGAGCCGGATGGCCATCCAGTCCTGTCCCTGCACCGAGTAGCGGACCGGACGCCGGGCGACCTCCTCGGCGGCTACGGGTACCGCCCACGCCGGCCCGTGGAGCGCGAGGCGCCGGCCGCCCGGGCCGTAGAGGGCGAAGTAGGCGTCGGGAGGAAGATCGCCCAGGTCCTGCGGGGGGAAGAGACGACCGTTCCGCACGTCCACCTGGGCCGCGATCTGGGTCGCCTCCGCCTGGAGCAGCGCCGCCCCCTCGGCGATGGCGCGGTTGAGCGTCTCCGCGTAGAGGAAGCCGCCAAAGGCGACCACGGTCACCGCCAGGAGGAGCGCATACCAGAGCGTCAGGCGGAGGCTGATGGGCAGGTGCCGGCGGCTACCGACCATCGGGCTGGCTCCGGAGCCGGTAGCCGACACCTCGGATCGTCTCGATCCGCCCCTGCTCGCCATGTTCACCCAGCTTCTTCCGCAGGTAGCCGACGTAGACATCGACGACATTGGACATGCCCGTGTAATCGTAATCCCAGACGTGCTCGGCGATCTGGGAGCGGGTCAGGACCCGATCCGGGTTCCTCAGGAAGTAGTGCAACAGGGCGAACTCCTTGGCGGTCAGGTAGAGGGGCTGGCCGTGGACCGTCACGTCTCGCCGGACGGTGTCGAGGCGGATGGGCCCCGCTTCCAGGACGAGGCTCCGCGGTCCGGCACCCTGCCGGCGGAGCAACGCCCGGATGCGCGCGAGGAGCTCCTCGAAGGCGAAGGGCTTGACCAGGTAGTCGTCCGCACCGGCGTCGAGCCCTTCCACGCGGTCCTCCAGCGCCCCCAGCGCCGTCAGGATCAGGACCGGCGTCTCCCGCCCCTGGCGGCGCAGGGTGCGCAGAACCTCGAGGCCGCTCAACCCCGGCAGGCGCAGGTCGAGGATGATTGCGTCGTAGTCGACGGTGGCCGTCGCGGCGAGCGCTTCCTCGCCGTCGGCCAGAGAGTCGACGCTGTACCCCGCCTCGCGCAGTCTCCGCCGGATGGCGTTCGCCAGATCGGCCTCGTCCTCCACGAGCAAGAGCCGCATGAGCGCCCCTCCCGTCCGACCCGTCTGCCCAGGAGCATCTTCGCGCTTGCTTCTGAAAAGCGGATGAGAACGGGGCGTGACTCCGGCGCCGGCGGCACGGGCGGCGGCCGTGAGCCGACCGTTCTCATGCCGTCTTCAGACAGGGGTGCTAGACTCTGGAACGTCTGCGAACCCGGAAGGAAGTTGCCCCCGGAAGGAGAGACGGCGGACCGACTTGTGCGGGATCGGCGCATGGCCCATCGCGGCCCGGACGAGGAGCGTCTCCACGGCGAGCCGGGCGTGGCGCTCGGCTTCGTCCGCCTCGCCATCGTCGACCTCGACGGCGGGCACCAGCCGCTGGCCAGCGAGGACGGTACGGTCCTGGTGCTGGCGAACGGCGAGATCTACAACCATCGCGAGCTGCGCCGCGAGCTCGAGGCGAGGGGCCACCGCTTCCGCTCGCGGACCGACGTCGAGGTGATCGTCCACCTCTACGAGGAGGAGGAGGTCAGCGCGCTCCGGCGCCTGCGCGGCATGTTCGCCCTCGCCGTCTGGGACCGGCGGAGGCGCCAGCTCCTCCTGGCGCGCGACCGGCTGGGGATCAAGCCGCTCTACTACACCGCCTCGCCGCAGCTCGGCTTCGCCTTCGCCTCGGAGATCCGGGCGCTCCTGGCGCTCCCGGGCGTCGAGGTCCGGCCGAACCTGGTCGCGCTGGACGACTACCTGGCCTACCGCTTCGTGCCCGGCGGCGAGACGTTCTTCGAAGGCATCCGGATCCTCGAACCGGGGCGCTTCCTGGTTGTCCGCGAGGGCCGGGCGCGGGAAGGCGTCTACTGGAGGCTGCCCGAGCCCTCCCGGGAGTTGCCGCCCGCGAAGCCGCTGGACCCCGCCTCCGAGCTCGTGTATGTAGCCGAGCTCGCGGCCGCGCTGGAGGAGTCGGTCGCCCTCCACCTGCAGGGCGACGTACCCGTCGGGCTCCTGCTCAGCGGCGGCCTCGACTCGGCGACGCTCCTCGCCCTGGCCGCGCCGCGGAACCGGCAGCCGCTCCACGCGTACTCCCTGGGCTTCGCGCGCAAGGGGGAGCCGCTCCCCGGCTTCTGGGAGCTGGAGGAAGCCCGGGAGCTCGCCCGCCGCTTCGGCACCCGCCACCACGAGATGGTGGTGGAGACGGCGACGCTGCCGGAGAGGCTCCCCGCTCTCGTCGAGGCGCTGGAGGAGCCGCTGGGTGACCCGACGATCTTCCCGCTGGAGCGGATCAGCGAGGAAGTCCACGCGCACGGCCGCGTCGTCCTCTCCGGCGAGGGCGCGGACGAGCTCTTCGGCGGCTACGCCGTCTACCAGGCGCCCGCCGCGCTCCCCCCGCTCACCCGCCTGCCCGCCCCGCTTCGCCGTCGCCTCGCGGCCTGGCTCGAGCGCCTGCCAGCGGGCCTTCCCGGGCGCAACTGGGTGTGGCGGGCACTCCTCCCGGTCGACGCCTGATACCGCTGCGTCGGCGGCACCTTCGCCCCCGCGGCGCGTGCGCGGCTCTACTCGCCGGCCTTCCGGGAACAGTTCGCCCGGGCGGTGCGGCAGGAAGCGGAGCCCGCCCCCCTCCTTGACCCCGTGGCGCGGATGCTCGAGCTGGACGTCGCCTGCATGCTCCCCAACGACACGCTGCTCAAGGCGGACAAGCTCTCCATGGCGCACTCGGTCGAGCTCCGCGTCCCCTTCCTGGACCACGCCGTGGTCGAGCTGGCCGCCCGCATCCTCAGCCGCCTCAAGGTCCGCCGCCGCGCGCTCAAGCACGTCCTGCGCCGGGCCGCGGCCCGCCTGCTGCCCGCTCCGCTCCTCGCGCGCAGGAAGCTCGGTTTCACCGCCCCCGTAGAGGCGCTGCTCCGCGACGAGCTGCGCCCGCTGGTCGAGGACCTGCTCCTCGACTGGCGCCTGGCCGAGCGCGGCCTCTTCGACCCGCGCGAGGTGGCTCGCCTCGTCCGGCGCGCCACCCGCCCCGTCGCCGGCTCCGCCTCCCGGGCCGACTCGCTGGCCGCGCGCCAGGTCTTCGCCCTCCTCATGCTGGAGCTCTGGTACCGGCGGTTCGTGGACCGGGGCGCGGCGGAGGGGGAGCAGGAGGCCGAGGCGCCGCCCCGGACGGTCGAAGGAGTGCCGGCGACGGCGGAGAACGCCTGAGCGTATGGCTGGTACTCCAGCAGCGGCCGTGCTGTGCCGGTCCCAGGCCGTCCGCGCACCCGTGCCGGGGCAGCGTGAACAGAGAGAGGCGCCGCCGCCAAGGGCAGCGTCTCCACGATGTGGCCGAACGGTTCCTGTCGGCCAAGCACCTTGCCTACCGCTGACTCGTAAGCCTCCTCCTGCTCCGGCGTACGGTGGGCGCCGCGTTCGTGCACTCCTTGCTCCCTTTCCCGGAAGCCGCTACGGAGACGAGCGCAAGGGCAAGGCCAAGACAGCCCTCGTGAACTTGCTTCCCGCGCTGCTCAAGGGCTGCGATGCTTCCCTTTACATCGAAGCCGCCCACATCCGTGGGGGCCCCTGTCCACACGTCTGCTGGCGGCTGCCTGGCCTCTCCTATGGGACGCAGCCCCTGTCAGACAGAGGCGGCGGCTTCCTCTGGGGCGACCTCCTCGACCTGGATCTCCACGAGGTCCAGCGGGTCACGGCGGCCGATCTTCCGCATGGCGCGCTGAAAGATCAAGCGAGCCTCCCTGAGGGCGACGTCGGCGTCTTCCGCCTCCACGTCGAACTTGGCGCCAAGGATCGGCGGGTCGAAATGGCCCCACGTCACGGGCCCGAGCGCCCGCCGCTCGCCCTCCAGAGCGGAGAGCAGCTGCGACGCCCACTCGGCTGCCTCCTCGCGGCTGCTTCCAGGCGGTGTCTCAAGCCGCGTGGTCAGATCGACCGAGAACTCGCGCATGGCTCCCCTCCTCACTTCTCCGGTGGCCATTTCAGGCCCGCCCGCCGTAACCGGGCCACGTTGTTCCGCCAAGCCCGCCAGTCGCTGGGCGTCTTGCCGATGACGACCGGCGGGAGGCTCTTGTCGGGCGGGTATACCTTGACGTGCTTGCCGCTGTCGTCAACCCGCCAGCCCTGGCGCTTGGCCTCTTCAATCAGTTCGTGTACTTCCCGGTCCATCCTACCGACTGCCCTCGCTCCGCGTTCAGCCTGATGACGATTGTTCGCGCCTGTTTACGTGTAGCGCAATGCAGAGGCGAACACCATGCCCGGTCGGCCGCGAATCAGGGTGCGGCTTCCGATTCTTCGGGCAGAACGCCGCCTGTCCCAGCTCCTTCTCGCGGAGCTGACGGGGCTGCGGACGGAGACGGTGTTGCCGCTCGAGCAAGGGCGACGCGCAGGGCATCCGGTTGGAGACCATGGCCCGGCTGCGCGCCGCCTTGGGATGCTCGCCCGGCGACCTGTTCGAGCCCTCCGACGGCGCTCGGGGCATCCCGGTCTTCGGCGGCGATGACGAGGACGACATCCTGCGCGAGCGGCTGAAGGAAGCTGCGGGAGGACTGGTGGACGGGCCGTCCTTCCTCCGGGCACGGATCGTTGGGCGCGCCTGACCGTGTACGGCTACGTCTTCACGCGATCCTCCGCCCTGCCAGGTGATAGCCGGCGTCTGGGCCGTGCTGGGCGCGGACCTGTGGCCGTCGGGCTCGGCGGCTGGCTCGGCATGAGGGAGCGGGAGCCGAGCCTGCGGCTCCTGGTCGTCGCCGTGACGCTCCTCGGCGCCATGCTGACGGCGGCGACCGCGCTGGCCATGGTCTGGATCGTGCCGCTCTGAGCCCAGGCCAGGGAGCGCGTGGACGGGCCGGTTCCACGTGAAGCAGCCGGGACGAGCCGGCCACTCCGAGGAACCTCGACAAGCGCCGTCGTGATGCCATGACTTGTCGTCCAGGAAACTCGTCGGAGCGAGTTGCTGGCAGCAGGGGATCCTGCGCCCCCTTCGGCGACGAACGCAGCACAGCGGTGGTAGCACGGTCTGTGAGAGTGCTCCCAGTTCCTCGAGGCAGCGGGGCCGGTGGGGGTGGAGGAGCGGTTGCGTCGACCGACGAAGGTACAGCACAACACCAGCCTCCGGGCCAACCGCGGTCTTGAACCGGAACCCTCCGAGTTCCGTGGGCGTTCGGGTTCACCAGTTACCTGCCATCCTTGGGCCTAGAAGGGAGGAAGGACCACGAGCCGCCGCACCCCCACCCGCAGCCGCGAACTGGTCCTCGACGTGGATGGAACCCGCCTGCACGTCCGCGTGGAGCGGAAGGCCGTCAAGAACGTCAACGCGCGCCTCGCGGGCAGCGAGCTCCGCGTCAGCGCGCCCGCCGCCCTTCCCGAGGACGTGCTCATGCGCGTGGTGCGCGACCTGGCGGAGAAGCTCCTCCGCCGGGTGGAGACGCGCCGCCTCAACGGCGAGGCGGATGGCCTGGCACTGGCGCGGCGCGTGGCCGCCCGCTTCCCGGAGCCGAGGCCCGCGGTCCGGCGCGTCCTCTTCGTCCGGACCCAGGCCGCCCGCTGGGGGAGCTACAGCGCCGCCACCGGCACCGTCCGTCTGCACGCGACGCTCCTGCGCATGCCGCGCTGGGTGCTGGAGTCGGTGGTGGCGCACGAGCTGGCGCACGCGATCCACCTCGACCACTCGCCCGCCTTCCACCGGCTGCTCGCGGGGGTCGACCCGAGGGCGGGGGAGGCCAGGGCCTTCCTGGCGGGGGTGAGCTGGCTCGCCCGCGCCTGGGGGAGCCTGCCCGCCGAGGAGCGGCGGCGGCTGGCGGGCGTGGCGCCCGGGGCAGAGGACGGTCGGGAGCCTTCCGGCGCCGGCGCCGATATGGGAGAATCCTGAGGCACGCGCCCGCCGCGGGCGGGCGACGACCGCCCAGCTTCCTTCGCAGCAGGTGTTGCCGCATGCGCATCCGCCTGATCGCCAGCGACGTCGACGGAACGCTCCTCGACGCCGACTCCCGCCTGCCGGAGTCCAACCGGCGTGCCGTCCGGGCGGCGCGCCGCGCCGGCTTGGCCGTCGTCCTCTGCACCGGCAAGAGCGACCACGCCATCCGCGGGCTGGTGGAGGAGCTGGGGCTTGCGGACCTCCCGCACGCCACCCTCAACGGAGGCTGCCTCTACCATCCCGCCCGGGACGAGCGGGAGGTGCTGCACGCCATCCCGCCCGGGGCGGCCTGGGCGACGGCGGCGCGGCTCGGCGCGGCGGGGCTGCCGGTCGCCTTCTACGCGCCCGCGCGCATCCTGGCGCTGGGCTTCGAGGGGACGGGCTTCGCCCGGCGGGTGGTGGAGATGGGCGAGCCCAAGCCGGAGCCCGTCGCCTCCGCGGAAGAAGCCCGCGCCGCGCTGGCCGGCGAGCCCTTGGTCAAGCTGCTGACGCTCCTCCCGGCCGGGGCGCCGGGCGCGGCGGCGCTGGAGCGGAGGCTGGCCGCCGGCGCCCCCGCGGGCGTCCGCTTCGTGCGCACCGGGCCGGAGTACTTCGAGGCCATCCCCGAGGGCGCCGGCAAGGGCGCCGCCCTGCGGCGCATCGCCGGCCTGCTGGGCGTGCGCCGCGAGGAGATCCTGGCCGTGGGCGACGCCGAGAGCGACCTCGCCCTCTTCGAGGCGGCCGGCCTGCGCGTGGCGGTGGCCAACGCCGCGCCGGAGGTGGCGCGGGCCGCCGACATGCGGGTGGCGGCCGCCGCGGAGGGTGGCGTGGCCGAGGCCATCCGCCGGCTGGCGCTGAGCGGGGATGCGGCGGGCGGGGTGGCGCCGGCCGGCTAGGGTGCTGGTGGACCGCCGGGCCGAACACCGGCTCGCCGTCGGCCGCGGTCGGAGAGGACGGATCCTCGCTCCCGGGCTGCTCTCGAGAAGAGGCGAACTCCCGGCGGTTCCTGGGCTATGCTTACGAAACTCGGCTCGGCGGCGCGGGAGTGTCGGCTCGTCTACTCGGAGAGGTCTTCCGGGCGGATCTGTGCCGTTCGCAGGATATGGTGCAGCGTTCCCGGCGGGATGACGCCGCGGGAATGCACCGGGAGGACAGCGTACCGGCCGGGATCGTCCCGGCAGCGCAGGATGAGGCGGGAGCCGCGCTGCCGGTCCTCGACGAAGCCGAGACGATGAAGCGCCCGGCGCAATTCAGAGGCTGTCAGTCGCGGCAGCGGTGGCACCTACACTTCCACCTCGGCGAGCGACTCCCTCCCAGCTGGGATGTCCAATCCATGCTCTTTGCGGTATTCGAGCGTGAGCTGGATCGCTTGCTTGATGTTTTCCAGCGCCTCGCCCTGTGTGCGCCCGGAGCTTGTACAGCCCGGCAGGCTCGGCACGTAGGCGAACCATTCGGAGTCCGAACGTTCCAGAACGACGACGTAGCGCATCGGCACCACCGGCTTTCATTCTATCCCTTCCGTCGCCCAGGGCACCGGGCGTGTGGCTGGAGCCGTCGGCAACCGGCCCGCCGTGGCCGACCGCGGCCACCGTCTCTGACCGGGATGACTGCAAACGCACTGGCCGGGGAAGTCCCGGAGCCGAAGCAACTGCCGCCATGCCGGGCCCCGCTTTGCGGAGGCCGGCCGTACCGGCAGAAAGGCACTTGCCCGGAAGCCGAGCGGCTCTTGCCACCCGCTGTTCCCTCGCTGCCCGCGTCCGCATGGCCGGCGCAGGGGAGGGCCGGCCGGCGCGGAATCGACTCCTGACAGGAGCGCCCGCCCGCAGGGGGCGCGGCCCCGGCCGGGCCGGGTCACGGGGGGAGGGTTCGGCCTATGGCCATCCGCTTCGAGCGGCGCGAGAAGGTGACGCGCTACCTGGACCCGCGGGAGGGCTACCGGGAGCGGGAGATCCGCACGGAGATGCGGCGCGACCCGCTGACGGGGAGGAGCGCGCGGGTCGCCCACTTCCTGGGGTTCGAGCTCAGGCCCTCCGACTTCGGGCCGGCGGCGGAGGCGACGCGGCCGCTCTGCCCCTTCTGCCCGGAGCGGGTGGCGGAGGTGACGCCCAAGTTCCCGCCGGACCTCCTGCCCGAGGGCAGGCTCGTCCGGGGCGAGGCGATCCTCTTCCCCAACCTCTCGCCCTACGACGAGCAGAGCGCGGTGGCGGTCCTCACCCGCGAGCACCACGTGCCGCTCGGCGGCTTCCGCGCGGAGCGGCTGGCGGACGGCTTCCTGGCCTGCGCCGAGTACTTTCGCCGCGCCCGCGGGGGGAGGGGGGAGGTCTACGGGCTCGTCAGCTGGAACTACATGCCGCCCTCGGGGAGCACGCAGATCCATCCGCACCTGCAGGCCTTCCTCACGGAGACGCCCGGCAACGCGCTGGAGCAGGAGCTGGAGGCCAGCCGGCGCTGGGCCGCTCCGGCGGGGCGGCCCTACTGGGCGGAGCTGGTGGAGGCCGAGGAGCGTCTGGGCGAGCGCTTCGTCGCCCGCGGGCGGGCGAGCGTCTGGCTGACCGCCTTCGTCTCGCAGGGCCCGCTCTCGGACCTGCTGGTGGTCTTCCCGGGGCGGTCGACGCTGGCGGAGCTGCCCGAGGAGGCCGTCGCCGAGCTGGCGGAGCGCCTGGTCCAGGCGCTCCGCTACCTGGCCGGGCGGGGCGTCTCCAGCTTCAATCTGGCCTTCTTCCCCGCCGCCGGGGAGCGGGACGACTTCTGGCTCCATCTGCGTCTCTCGCCGCGGCTCTACCTGGCGCCGCGCCTCGGCGCCAGCGACATCTCCAGCCTCCAGCACCTCTACCAGGAGCCGTACATGATCTGGACGCCCGAGGAGCTGGCCGCCGGCCTGCGCGGGGCGGTCCGGCCCACCTGAGCCCCCGGGCCGGCCGGGGTTCGTACGGCAGCCGTCCCGTCCGCGCCGCCTGCGCCGGGCTTCCGCCCCTGGCCGGCGCGCGGGGCCGGCCGCCCGTCCGGCAGGAACGGGCGGGAGGGAGGCGAAGGAGCCCGACCAAGCGTGAAAGGCCGTTTCACGCGCGGCAGGGCCGGCCAGGCGATCCCCGACGGGCGCCGGCGGCCGGCCGGCGAGGGGAGGGGGTTCCACTGGAAAGCCGGAGCAGCCCCGAGATCGGGCGCGCCATCCGCAACACCATCGGCGACGCCCTGCGCCGCTCGGCGAGGAGGTTCCCGGAGAAGGAGGCGCTCCGCTTCGGCGGGCGGAGCTGGAGCTACGCGGAGCTGGACGCGGCCGTCGATCGGCTGGCCGGCTACCTTCGCGGACGCGGCCTCGCCCGCGGCGACCGCCTGGCGGTCTACGCGCGCAACTCGGACACCTACGTCCTGGCCTGGCTCGCCTGCGCCCGGGCGGGCCTGGTGCACGTGCCCGTCAACTACATGCTGACCGGCGGCGAGCTCCTCTACATCCTGCGCCAGTCGCGGAGCCGCGGGCTCTACTACGACGCCGAGCTGGCGGCCAAGGCGGAGGAGGTGCGGGCGGAGGCCGGTGTCGAGATCGCCGGCCCCATGGAGGAGCTCCTCGAGGCCGCGCTGGAGGGGCGGTGGTCCGGCGGCGAACCGGACGACGGCGTGAGCGAGAGGGACGTGGTGCAGCTCCTCTACACCTCCGGCACCACGGCCGCGCCCAAGGGCGCCATGATGACCCACCGGGCGCTCCTGGCCGAGTACCTGAGCTGCATCGTCGAGCTCGACCTCAAGCCCGAGGACCGCACCCTGCACGCGCTGCCGCTCTACCACTCGGCCCAGATGCACGTCTTTCTGATGCCGGGGCTGCTGGTGGGAGGGACCAACCTGATCCTGCCCGCCCCCTCGCCCGAGCTCTGCCTGCCCCTGGTGGAGCGCGAGCGGATCACGTCGATGTTCGCGCCGCCCACGGTCTGGATCAACTTCCTGCGCCACCCGGAGTTCGACCGCCACGACCTGACCTCGCTGCGCAAGCTGTACTACGGCGCCTCCATCATGCCCGTCCCCGTGCTGGAGGAGCTGCGCCGCCGCCTGCCCGGCGCCGGGCCCTACAACTGCTACGGCCAGAGCGAGATCGCGCCGCTGGCCACCGTCCTCCACCCGGAGGAGCACGAGCGGCGCCCGGCCTCGGCGGGGCGGCCGGCCTTCCACGTGGAGACGCGCGTGGTGGACGAAGAGATGCGCGACCGGCCGCCGGGCGAGCTGGGCGAGATCGTCCACCGCTCGCCGCACCTGATGGTGGGCTACTGGGAGAAGCCCGAGGAGACCGAGGAAGCCTTCCGCGGCGGCTGGTTCCACTCCGGCGACCTGGGCTACCTGGACGAGGAGGGCTACCTCTACGTGGTCGACCGGGTGAAGGACGTCATCAACACCGGCGGCGTGCTGGTGGCCAGCCGCGAGGTGGAGGAAGCGCTCTACACCCACCCCGCCGTCTCCGAGGTGGCGGTCATCGCGCTTCCGGACCCCAAGTGGATCGAGGCGGTGACGGCGGTGGTGGTCCTGAAGCAGGGCGCCAGCGCCGGCGAGGAGGAGCTGATCGCCCACGCGCGGGCGCGCCTGGCGCCCTTCAAGGTTCCCAAGCGGGTGCTCTTCGTGGACGACCTGCCCCGCAACGCCTCGGGCAAGATCCTGAAGCGCGAGCTGCGCGACCGCTTCGCCGCGGCGGCGACGCAGGCGGGCACCGGGGAGGGGGCGGCCGTCTGAGGGGGGCGGCGGGCGGACGCCTCAGAGTAGCGCCGCGAAGAGCCCCAGCGGGTCGAAGGCGCGGGCGACGCGCTCCTCCAGCGCGGCGCGGGCGGGGTCGGGGGGCAC
>JAIMAT010000028.1 GCA_023511835.1 Bacillota bacterium
CAGATCACCGCCTTCCAGAGCCGGCTCGACCTGGAGCAGCAGACGCTCACCCAGCAGTTCCTCGCCATGGAGGCGGCCGTCAGCCAGTACCGCACCATCAGCGGCTGGCTCGGCTCCTTCGCCCAGACGGGCGTGGCGCCGGCCGGCGCCGGCGGGAGCGTGAGCAGCCTGGGCTGAGCTCGGCGGCCGGGCGGCCGCCGGTTCGCGGAATCCGCTTCTTCACGGGAGGGAAGGAAGAGGATGAAGAGACGCTTCCTGGCCGCGCTGGGCGCGGCGCTGGTGCTGGCCATGGTGCTGGCCGCGGGACCGCTGCCGGCCCTGGCCGACAAGGGCGGCGACGGCGAAGACGGCGCCTGGACGGGCAGCGCGACCGCCGGCGGCAGCTGGACGGGTTCGGGGTCGACGGGCGACCTCTCGCTCATCGACGCCTTCCAGCAGGCGGCGGCCGGGGCGCTCTCCCCGGCCCAGCTGGTCGACCTCTTCAAGCAGCTGGCGACCCAGGCGGGCGCCGACCGCAGGGGCTTCGCCCAGGCGCTCCGCCAGTTCATGCACGGCCATCACGGCCTGAGCGGCGTCGCCCTCCAGGCGGCGCAGCAGATGGCCTCGCGCGGCGACGGCGGCGACGCCGAACAGGTGCTGGAAGCCACGCTGGAGGAGGACGGCCAGTCGGTCGGCGGCTCCGTCTACGGCGACCAGACCGTCAGCGGCACCACCTACGCCGCCGACAACTCCGTCACCGGGGCCACCTACGCGAGCGGCGGCACCGTCTCCGGCTCGGTCTACGAGAAGGAGAAGGAGATGGAGGACGCCTTCGCCGCGCTCGGCCGGCTCTACGCCCAGCGCGAGGAGCGCGCGCTCCACGTCTTCGTCAACGGCGCCCAGCCCAGCTTCGACGTGCAGCCGGTGGTGGTGCACGGCCGCGCGCTCGTCCCCGTGCGCGCGGTGGTGGAGGCGCTGAAGGCGCAGGTGACGTGGGACGGGCAGAACAACACCGTCACGGTCCAGGCCAACGGCCACACCGTCGTCTTCACCATCGGCTCCACGACCGCCGTGGTGGACGGCCAGAGCGTCACCCTGGACGTGGCGCCGGTGATCCGGGGTGACCGGACGCTCCTGCCGCTCCGCTACCTGGCGGAGTACCTGGGCGTCCCCGTCCGCTGGCAGGCGCAGGGCAACATCGCCATCGTCGGCCTCGGCGCCGGAGGAAGCACCACCGCCACCAGCACCTCGAGCGGCGGTAGCGGCACCTCCGGCTCTACTTCGACCGGCGGCGGCACGACGGGCGGCTCGCAGCCGTAGCACCGGCGGCCGGCCGCGCCGGGGCGCGGCGGCCGGAGGTCCCGGATAGGCTGGCCAGAGAAGGGAGGGGGCGGGACCCGCGTCCGCGGGCACCCGCCCCCTCACCGCTACGCACGTCCCGTCTCCCCCACGGCCCGGCGAAGCGCGGCAACCGGTGACGCAGGTTGGCACCGGCTGGCGCCGGCTGGAGGAAGCCGCCCGCCCCGTTTCGACCGGCGGCGGGGACGGGCCCGTGCTCCAATACCGGCAGACCGCCCGCGGTCCGCGGGCGGGACGAGGGGAGGTGGAGCGATGCGGCACGGCGACATCTCGTCCAGCCGGGACGCGGTGGGCGTGGCGGTCGTCAACTACGCGATGCCGCGCCTGCACACGCGCGGCGAGGTCCTCGAGAACTGCCGCAGGATCGCGGAGACCATCGACGGCCTCAAGCTCGGCCTTCCCGGCCTCGACCTGGTCGTCTTCCCCGAGTACAGCACCCACGGCATCCTCTACGACGAGCGCGAGATGATGGAGCTGGCGGCCGAGGTCCCCGGGGAGGAGACGGAGATCTTCGCCGAGGCCTGCCGGCGGAACGGCGTCTGGGGCGTCTTCTCCCTGACGGGCGAGCGGCACGAGGAGCACCCGCGCAAGACGCCCTACAACACGCTGGTCCTCATCGACGACCGGGGCCGGATCGTGCAGCGCTACCGGAAGATCATGCCCTGGTGCCCCGTCGAGCCCTGGTACCCCGGCGGCTGCACCTACGTCTCCGAGGGGCCCAAGGGGCTCAAGGTGAGCCTGATCATCTGCGACGACGGCAACTACCCGGAGACCTGGCGCGACGCCGCCATGCGCGGCGCGGAGCTGATCGTCCGCTGCCAGGGCTACATGTACCCGGCGGCCGAGCAGCAGGTGACCATGGCGCGGGCCATGGCCTGGGCCAACAACGTCTACGTGGCCGTGGCCAACGCGGCCGGCTGGGACGGCGTCTACTCCTACTTCGGCCACTCCTCCATCATCGGCTTCGACGGGCGCGTCCTGGGCGAGTGCGGCACCACGCCCATGGAGGTCCAGTACGCCGAGCTCTCCGTCAGCCAGATCCGCGACGCGCGGCGCAACTGGCAGTCCCAGAACCACCTCTACAAGCTCCTCCACCGCGGCTACACGGCCACCCTCAAGTCCGGCGACGGCGAGGCCGGCTTCGCCGAATGCCCCTACGAGTTCTACCGGACCTGGGTGACCGACCCCGAGGCGGCCCGGCGCCAGTCCGAGGCCATCACCCGCAGCAGCCCCGGCACCGAGGAAGCGCCCATCGCCGGCATCCCCGCCACCGCCGGAGGGTAGGCCGGAGCAGGGCGCGGGGAGTCACCCGCGGCGGCAGCAGCGGGGCTCTCGGAAAGACGGCTGCACCCGCGCCGGAGCCAGGAGCGCGGGTGCAGCCGCTACGCATCCCCCGCCGGGCGCCGCCGATCCGCGGCGCTTTCGCTCCGGGCTCTCAGGAGCCATGGCTCCCGGAGCCCTCCACCACCGCCCCCTTGCTGCCTCCGGCCGTCCCGTACTGGGAGAGGATGAGCGCGCTGACGGTGTCGATGTGCCGGGCCATGGCCAGCTGGGCCTCGTCGGGCCGGTGCGCGCGGATGGCCTCGTGGATCTCGCGGTGGCCCGCCAGCGAGAGCCGCGCTCCCTCCGTCGTGCTGAGGGAGAGGGCGCGGCTGGTGCGCAGCATCTCCCATGTGGAGTCCACCACGGAGAGCAGCATGCGATTCCGCGCGGCCGTGGCGATCCTCCGGTGGAAGGCGGTATCCTCGTCGACGAAGGCCTCCCCGGCCTCGAACTTCACCTGCTGGGCGGCGATGATCCGCTCCAGCTCCTCCACGTCCTCCTCCGTGGCACGCTCGGCGGCCAGGCGAGCGATCTGCGGCTCCAGCAGCTTGCGCACCTCGATGGGCTCGACCACCTGGTCGCGCAGCGAGCCGAGCTCGGCGGCCAGGGCGGCGACCACCAGGTGGTGCGAGCGCTCGGTGGCGTAGGTGCCCTCGCCGGCGCGGACTTCCAGGAGTCCCTTGGACTTGAGGACCGTGATGGCCTGGCGGATGGTGACGCGGCTGACGCCGAAGGATTCCGCCAGTTCCCGTTCTGGGGGCAGGCGGTCGCCCGGCCGCAGCTCCGCGGTCAGCATCATCTCCTCGATCTGGTGGACGATCATCTCGTAAGCGTTATCGCGGCGTATGGGCTGGAACGGCAACGTCCACCACCCCCTTGACATCCTTCCGTCACGGTCGATAGACTCTTGGTCAACCCGGCTGCTGGTATACTCAGCATACCACCAAGCCACGCTACCACGCGGAGCGCTCGGGGTCCAGCCAGATGCTTCCAGTCCGGGCCACCTTCCTGGGGAAGCAGGTGGCGTTGCATGCAGGAAGTCGAGCAGATCCTGGGCAACTGGACCCCGCGCTTCCTGGCGGACGGCTGCGACGCCGCTGATCTGGAGCGGATCCTGGAGGAGATTCGCTCGGGCTCTCCCTGGAGCCTGGCGTGGAGCCGGATGGGCGAGCATTACGAGGGCCTCGCCGCAGAGATGGCCGCCCGGGGGTTCCCGCTCGCGCGGACCAGCTACCTGCTCCGGGCCTCCGCCTACTACCACTTCGCCCAGTTCATGATCTTCGACGACCTGGAGCTGCGCTGGCAACTCCACCGGCGATCGGTGGCCTGCATGGAGTCGGCGCTGCCCACCATGCAGCCGCCGGGGCGGAAGGTCCGCATCCCGTACGACGGGATCACGCTGCCCGCCATCCTGCGCCTGCCGCCGGGCGATCCGCCCCATCCGGCGGTCGTGCTTCTTCCCGGACTGGATTCGAGCAAGGAGGAGCTCCACGCGCTGGAGGACTGGCTGGTTCGCGCGGGTCTGGCGACGCTGAGCCTGGACGGGCCCGGCCAGGGGGAGACCCGTCGCCAGCGGCCCTGGACGCCCCACTACCACCGGGCCGTCTCCGCGGTCGTCGACTGGATCTCCCGCCAGCCCGACCTGGACGCCAGCCGCATCGGGGTTCTGGGGCGGAGCTTCGGCGGCTACCTCTCCCTGCAGGCGGCCGCTCGGGAGCCCAGGCTGCGCGCGGCCGTCGACCTGGGCGGGCCCTACGACCTCTCCTACTGGAGCCGGCTTCAGCCGCTGCTGCAGCGGGACTTCGCCTTCTTCAGCGGCGCGCGAAGCCCGGAGGAGGCCGCCGCCCTGGCGGAGCGAGTCAGCCTGGAGGAGAGCCTGAAGGAGCTGCGCCGCCCGATCCTGGTGGTCCACGGCGGCGAGGACGCCATCTTTCCGGTGGAAGACGCCGAGCGCATCGTCCGGGAGGCGCCTGCGGCGACGTTCCAGTGCTACCGCGACGGCAACCACGTCTGCGAGAACTATGCGGCCGAATATCGTCCGTTCGTCGCCGACTGGCTCCGGGCCGCGCTGGCCTGAGCCGGGCCACGTCCGGGGAGTGAATGCCGTGGCCTTCGTCGAGATTCGGGACGTGCACAAGGAGTTTGGAGGCGTGCGCGCCCTGCGCGGAGTCGATCTGGCCGTCGAGCCGGGCGAGGTGCACGTCCTGCTGGGGGAGAACGGCGCCGGCAAGTCGACGCTGATCAAGATTCTCTCGGGCGTCTATCCGCCTGATGCCGGCGAGATCCGCATCGAAGGAGAACCGGTCCGCCTGGCGACGCCGGCGGAGGCCCAGCGGCGCGGCATCCGCACCATCCACCAGGAGCTGAGCCTGATCCCGGCGTTGACCATCGGCGAGAACCTGGCGGTCTCGCGACTGCCCCACGGTCCCTTGGGCCTGCTGCGGCGCGGGGAGATCCGGGAGGCGGCCCGCCGGGCGCTGACCCAGCTGGGCGTGGAGCTGGACGTGGACAGGCCGGTGGAGCTGCTCTCCCTGGCCGAGCAACAGCTGGTGGAGATCGCCAAGGCCATCTCCCGGGAGGCGCGCCTGCTGATCATGGACGAGCCCACGGCGGCGTTGACGGCGTGGGAGAGCAGGCGGCTCTTCGACGTCATCCGGCGGCTGACCGGCCAGGGGACCAGCATCCTCTACGTCTCCCACCGGATCGAGGAGATCTCCGAGATCGGTCACCGCGTCACCGTCATCCGCGACGGGACGGTGGTGGGCCGGCACCGTGTGGGCGAGATCGGTCCGGCGGCGCTGATCCGGGAGATGGTGGGGCACGAGGTGGAGGAGCGGCGCAGCGAAGCCCGCGCCGCTGGCCGGGCGGCGGAGGCGCTGCTGGAGGTGCGGGATCTGCGCTGCGGAGCCTTGGGACCGGTCTCTTTCGAGGTGCGACGCGGCGAGATCGTGGGCGTGGCCGGGGTGCTCGGCTCCGGCACGGTGGAGCTGGCACGCTCGCTCTTCGGCGTGGCCCCGCTCCAGGGGGGTCGGCTGTCGGTGGCCGGGCGCCAGGTGCGCATCGGGAGCCCGCGGGAGGCCGTCCAGCTGGGCGTGGCCTACGTGCCGGAGAACCGGCGGCACGAGGGGCTGATCATGGGCCACAGCCTGGTCCAGAACCTGACGCTGGCGGGAATCGGACACTTCGCCCGGTTCGGCTTCCTGCGCAGCGGTTCGGAGCGGGAGCGGGCGCGCGAGCTGATCGAGGCGCTGCGCATCGTGCCCGACCGGCTGGAGGCGCCGGTGGAGGTGCTGAGCGGCGGCAACCAGCAGAAGGTGGCCATTGGGAAGTGGCTGAGCACGGCCTCGGAGATCCTGATCCTGCACGAGCCGACCCGGGGCGTGGACGTGGGCGCGCGGGCGGAGATCTACCGCCTTCTGCGCGAGCTGGCCGACCGGGGCTACGCCATCCTGATCATCTCCTCGGACTTCCGCGAGGCGGCATGGGTCTGCGACCGGATCCTGGTGCTGCGCGACGGCCGGCTGGTGGGCGAGATCCCGGGGGCCGAGGCGGACGCCGGGCTCCTCCTCGAGGTGGCCACGGGCGCGAGGGAGGTGGTCCCGGCATGAGGCCGCGCAGCGAGTGGACGGTCACCCTGCAGGGGCTGCTCCTCCTGGCCGTGCTGATGGTCGGCTTCTCCCTCCTGGAACCCCGTTTCCTCAGCGGCGGCAACCTGCTGGCCATTCTCAGCCAGAGCGCCCCGGTGGCCCTGGCCGCCTTCGGCCAGATGGCGGCCGTGGGAGCCGGCGAGGTCGACCTCTCCATGGGCGCGGTGGCGGCCATCGGCTCCATGGTGGCGGTGATGGCCGCCCACGGATACGGCAACTTGGCGGGCTGGCTCTGTGGCAGCCTGACCGGGGCCGCGGTGGGGGCGATCAACGGGCTGCTGGTGGCGCGGGTCGGCATCCCTTCCTTCGTGGCCACGGTGGGCATGCTCACGTCGGTGCAGGGCGTGGCCCTGATTCTCTCGGGCGGCGTGCCTGTGGAGTTTCCCCCGCAGGGCTTCCAGTACCTGGGGCAGGGGTTGGTGGGGCCCGTGCCCGTCTCCGCCCTGATGGTCTTCGCCGCCTTCCTGCTCCTGGACGTGCTCTTCCACAAGACCGTCTTCGGCCGGTACCTCTTCGCCGTCGGCGCCAACCGGAGAGCCGCCTACTACAGCGCCGTGCCCACGGGCAGGGTGCGCTTCCTGAGCCTGGTGCTGAGCGGGTTCCTGGCCGGTGTGGCGTCGGTGGTCCTGGCCTCGCGGGTGGTCTCGGGCCAGCCCAACATGGCGCCGGACCTGCCCTTCCAGGCGATTGCCGCGCTGGCCGTGGGGGGCGTGGCCTTGTCGGGCGGCCGGGGCACGCTGGCGCAGGCCATCGTCGGGGTCCTGGTGTTGGGCGTCCTGCAGAACGGGCTGCGCCTGGCCAACGTCTCGACCTACGTCCAGCAGATGGCGACCGGCGTCATCACGGTGGCCGCCCTCGTCTCCCGGGAGCAGCTGACCGTCCCGGTCTGGCTGCGCGTGCTGGCGAGGGAGCGTGAGGCGGCGTGAGGAGCTTCGGGCGAACCGCCTGGCTCGGCCGTTTCTTCCGGTGGAGGGCGGACCTCTTGCTTCTCCTGGCGGTGCTCCTCGCCCTCTTTTCGGGGTTGAGCGGGCAGTTCGCCAGCGGTGCCAACTTCATCAGCATCTTGAACCAGGCGGCCCCGCTGGCCGTGGCGGCCATCGGGCAGACCTTCGTGATCGCGGGCGGTGGTCTCGACATCTCCGTGGGCTCGGTGGCCGCCGCCTGCGCCATCCTGGGCTCGCTGGCCGCGGTCCGCGGCGGCGCCCCGGCGGGCATGCTCGTCTTCCTCGCGGTGGGCGTCCTCCTGGGGAGCGTCAACGGCGCGGTGGTGGCCAGGTTCCGCGTTCAACCGGTGATCGCCACCATCGCCATGATGACCTTCGCGCGCGGACTGGCCTTCGAGGTGAGCGGAGGCCAGCCCGTCTCAGGGCTGCCGGCCCTTTTCACCAGCATCGGCTGGGGCTCTTGGCTCGGGATTCCGCTGATGGTCTGGATCGCCCTCCTCCTGGTGGCCGTGGCGCACGTCGCCCTGACCTCCACCACCTTCGGAACGTATGTGCGCGCCGCGGGCAGCGCGGCTGACGCCCTCCGCCTGGGCGGCGTCCACGCGGACGGCTACCGCTGGCTGAGCTACGTGGTCTCGGGGGGCGCCGTGGCCTTCGCGGCCATTCTCTTCACCGCCCAGGCGGGCTCTGGACAGCCCAACCTGGGCGTGGGGCTGGAGTTGCAGACCATCGCGGCCTCCGTGATCGGGGGGACGTCGCTGGGAGGTGGTCGCGGTTCGGTTCTGGGTGCTGCGGGCGGCGCGCTGGTGATGACCATCCTGGCGGACGGGATGGTCATGGTGGGCGTCACGCCCTACGTTCAGCAGGTGGTCTTGGGCGTGGCCATGATTCTGGCGGTGGTCTGGGACTACGCGCTGCGCAGATGGATGCGGGAAAGGGTCGGTGAGGGGGTTGCCTGATCGGATGAGGTTCCGCGGGACCGGACCTGTAGAGAGGGAACGGGCGGGGAGTGGGCGGAGATTCCGCAGAGCGGCGCTGACCGGCCTGCTGAGCTTGGCGGTGCTGGCCAGCGCCTGCGGCGGCTCGGGCTCGGGCGGACAAGCCTCCCAGACGGGCGGAGCGACTTCGGCCGGGAGCACGGGCGGCAGCCCCAAGACCATCACCCTGGGACTGGCCATGCCGGCGATCTCGACGGCCTTCTGGGTCTCCATGGACTACGGCGTCATAGACGAGGCCAAGAAGCTGGGGGTCCAGGTGATCGCCGTGGACGCCGGCGGATTCGACCAGTCGGCCAGGCAGATCCAGCAGATCCAGACGCTCGTCCAGCGGAAGGTCGACGTCCTCCTGGTGGGCGCCACCGATTCGAAGGCCGTGGCGCCGGCGGTGGACCAGGCGGTGGCCCAGGGCATCCCCGTCATCGGACTCTCCAGCCTGCCGGCCACGGACAAGCTGGCCGTCAAGGTGGGTGCCGACCACTACGGCATGGGCGCCTTTGACGCGGAGTGCCTGGGCACGGCCCTGGGCGGCCAGGGACAGGTGGCCATCATGGCCGGTCCGCCGGGGGTGAACTGGGCGCAGGACCGCGACCAGGGCTTCAAGGAGACGCTGGCGCAGAAGTTCCCCAACATCAAGATCGTGGCCGAACAGTTCGGCCCCTCGGAACGGAACCAGGGTGTCACCCTGATGCAGGACTGGCTGCAGGCCTTCCCCAACCTGAAGGGCGTCTTCGCGGTCACGGACGACCTGGGGGCCGGCGCCGCCGACGCGCTCTCGGCGGCGGGCAAGACGGGCCAGGTGAAGATCGCCACGGCCAACCTGAGCCAGGTGGGCGAGCAGTACTTGAAGGACGGCAAGATCGCCTGCGAGGCCGCCCAGGCGGTGGTGCAGCAGGGGCGGGAGGCCGTCCGGGCGGCCGTGGCGCTGGTCCGGCACCAGCCGTACCAGAAGGTGATCAAGACTCAGGCCATCGGCGTGACGGCGGAGAATCTGGCGACCCTGGACACCAGCGTGATCTCGGCACCCGCGGGATTCCGGCCTTGAACGGCTGCCGGAGAACGGCCGACAGCGGCCACGGAGGTGGAGCCCATGCCCTACATTGACCTGAGCGTGCGCGTGGACGCGGAGACGTACGGTCCGCCTTCGACCAACGTCAAAGTGGGCGTGACGCCCAACTTCCGCGGTCCCGGCTTCTGGGTGGCCTCTTCGCTCGCCATGAGCATCCACACGGGCTCCCACATCGACGTCCCGTCCCACGTCTTCCGGGACGGCAAGACGACCGACGATCTGGGGGTGGACACCCTCTTCGGCCAGGCGGTCCGGGTCGACCTGACGCACGTGGGGGCGGAAGAGGGCGTGACGGCGGAGGATCTGGAGCGCTCCGGCGTCGCCGTCCAGCCCGGGGAGATCGTGCTGTTGAACACGGGCTGGTCGGACCGCATGTGGGGCCATTTCCCGGAGTATTTCACCCGTTCGCCCTACCTGACCGTGGAGGCGGCGCGCTGGCTGGCCGCAAGGCGACCCAGGGCGGTGGGCTTCGACTTCTTCGAGGAGTATGCGGCCCGGCTGCCTGACTTCGGCTCCGAAGACTTCGTCGTCCACAGGGAGCTCCTGGGATACGGGATCTTCCTGATGGAGCAGCTGACCAACCTGGGCAGCCTGCCCCAGCGGGTGGAATTTTTCGCGGCATTCTACAAGATCGGCGGAGTGGAAGGCGCTCCTGCACGATTCTTTGCGCGGGTGGATGTCCCGTGAGGCTGGGGCTGCTGGAGCGGAGGGACGGCAGCCAGGCGGTCTGCGCCTGGACGGAGGCGGGCGTGGTGGACCTGGAGCTGGCCCGGGAGCGCCTGGGGGCGCCGCCCGACGCCGCCACGCGGTCGCTGGCCGCCGCGGTGGAGGATGCCGACGCCGTCGAGCGGCTCGCCCGGCTGGCGCAGGCCGGTCGCGCCTGGGCCGAGCCGCCCGCGGAGGTACGCTGGCTGCCGCCGCTGGTCCGCCCGGACCGGCCCGTCTTCTGCGTCGGAAAGAACTACGCCGAGCACGTGCGGGAAGGGGCGCGCGCGGGCGAGGGCTCCGCGCTGCCCGCCGCGCCCATGTTCTTCACCAAGCTGGCCGCCACCGTGGTGGGCAACGGCCGGCCGGTGGTGGCCTGGAGTCACACGCGCGAGCTGGACTACGAGGCGGAGCTGGGGGTGGTCCTCGGCCGCGACGGGCGTGACGTGGGCGAGGACGAGGTGCCCGCAAGGATCTTCGGGTACACCCTGGTCAACGACGTGACCGCGCGGGACCTGCAGCGGCTCCACGGCCAGTGGTTCAAGGGCAAGAACCTGGAGACGTTCTGCCCGGTGGGCCCCTGGATCGTCACCGCGGACGAGGTGGGTTGGCCGGTGGAGCTGGAGCTGACCCTGCGCGTCAACGGCGAGATCCGCCAGCGGCTCCACACGCGGGAGATGATCTTCGACATCGCGCGCATCGTCGCCGACCTCTCGCGCGGGCTCACCCTGCGGGCCGGCGACCTGATCTCCACGGGGACCGGGCCCGGTTGCGCCTTCGGGATGGCCGAGCCGCGCTGGCTGCGCCCCGGCGACCGGGTGGAAGTGGAGTGCGGCGCCATCGGAACCCTGTGGAACGAGATTGTCGGGGACGCCGGGCGATGAGCGCCGCGAGCCCGGGCTCGAGCCCTCGCGGGCAGGAGCCCTTCCCCGCCGAACCGGGGCCGGCGGAGCCCAGGGAGGAGGTGCCGGGCGGGGCGGTGGACGTCCACGCGCACTTCGTGGCGCCGGCGGTCCTCCAGGAGCTGCGCAGGAACGGCCAGGCCTACGGTATCCGGGTGGAGGAAGGGGAGCGGGGTCCCGTCCTGCACTTCCCCCGCACCGCCAGCCGGCCCTTCTTCGCGGCCATGACCGACCTGGACCGGCGCCTGGAGGAGATGGACCGGCAGCGCGTCGCCTTCGCCCTGCTCTCCACCTGGGTGGACATCTTCGGCTACGACCTGGACGGGGAGGAGGCGGTCCGCTACTGCCGGCTGGTCAACAACGCCCTGGCCGAGGCGGTCCGCAGCCGGCCGGACCGCCTCGCGGCCCTGGCCACCGTCCCGGCGGCGCACCCGGCCGCCGCCCGGGAGCTGGAGCGCGCGGTCCTGCAGCTGGGCATGCGGGGCCTTTTCCTCGGGACCAACATTCTCGGCAGGAATCTGGACGACCCGCTGCTGGAGCCGCTCTGGCAGGCGGCGGAGGGGCTGGACGTCCCGGTGGTGCTCCACCCGGTCAACACCCCGGCCAGGGAGCGGCTGGCGAGCTACTACCTCGGCAACCTGATCGGCAACCCGCTGGAGACCACCGTGGCCGCCGCCTCGCTGATCCTGGGCGGCGTGCTCGACCGGTACCCGGGCCTGCGCGTGGTCCTCCTCCACGGGGGCGGGTACTTCCCCTGGGCTGTCGGCCGGCTGGACCACGGCTACCGCGTCCGGCCGGAGACCCGCGCCCGGGCGGCGCGAACGCCGGGGGAGTACGTGAAGCGCTTCCACTACGACACGGTGGTCTACGACCGGCGGATTCTCGCCGCCCTGGCCGGCGTGGTGGGCTGGGAGCGGATTCTGCTCGGCTCGGACTGCCCCTTCGACATGCAGCTGCCGGAGCCGGTGCGATTCGTGCGCGAGTCCGTGCAGGATCCCGAAGACTTCGAGCGCGTCTGCCGGAAGAACGCGGCCGCCATCTTCGGACTCGCGGGACGGTGATCGGTATGGAGGAAGCACGCTCTCCGCGCGGGGCCGAGGGGCGGCGCGGGATGGTGGTGGCGCCCCATCGCCTCGCGGCCGAGGTGGGCGCAGCCCTGCTGAGCCGGGGGGCCAACGCCGTCGAGGCCGCCGTCGCCACCGCCGCCGCCCTGGCGGTGGTCTACCCGCACATGAACGGGCTGGGGGGCGACTCCTTCTGGCTCCTGGCGGGACCGGGACAGCCTCCCCTGGGCCTCAACGCGAGCGGCCCGTCGGGCGAGCGGCTGAGCCGGGAACTGCTGGCCGCCCATGGGCTGGAGCGTATCCCGGAGCGGGGGAGTCTTGCCGCCTGTACGGTGCCGGGCACGGTGGGCGGCTGGGAGGCCTTGTACCGGTACTCGCGGCGGGCGCTGGGCGGGAGGCTCGCGTGGCGCGAGCTGCTGAGGCCGGCCATCGCCCTGGCCCGCGAGGGCTTCCCAATCTCCGAGGGCCAGGTGCGCGACACGAGGCGGCTCCTGGGCGAACTGGAGGCCCTGCCCGGGGCGGCCGAGCTCTTCGCCTCGGTCTTTGCGCCGGGCGGGCGGGTACCGGAGCCCGGCGCCTGGTGGAGGCACCCGGAGCTGGCCGCGACCCTGGAGACGGTCGCCGAGCGGGGCGCGGACGGCTTCTACAAGGGTGCCGTAGGTGCCCAGATCGTCGCGCACAGCCTCCTCACCGCCGACGACTTGGCCCGCTACCGGCCGGAGTGGGTGGAGCCGCTCCACGTGGCCTACCGCGGCCTGACGGCCGTTAACCTGCCACCCAACTCGCAGGGCGTGGTCAGCCTGGAGATCCTGGGCATCCTGGAGCGGCTTCCCGCGGCCGGCATGCGGCGCGGCCAGGCCGCCCACATCCACTGGATCGTGGAGGCCACCAAGCTGGCCTTCGGCGACCGCGACCGGTACCTGGGCGATCCCGCCCGGATGGCCATCCGGGCGGCGGAATTGCTGGCGCCGGGCCACCTGGACGGTCTGGCCGCGCGGGTACGGGCCGAGGCGGCGCTGCCGGACGCGCCGCTGAGCCGCTCGGGCCGCGGCGACACCGTCTGGTTCGGCGCGGTCGACGCCCGGGGCCTGGCGGTCTCGGGCATCCAGAGCCTCTACTACGAGTTCGGCAGCGGGGTGGTGGCCGGCCGCACCGGCGTGGTGCTGCAGAATCGGGGCGTCGCCTTCTCGCCCTCCAGCGGCCCCAACGAACTGGGACCGAGAAGGAAGCCCTTCCACACCCTCAACCCCGCCATGCTGCTGCGAGACGGGCGCCCGTACCTGGTCTACGGGACCATGGGCGGCGAGGGTCAGCCGCAGACGCAGGCCGCGGTGGCCACCCGCATCGTCGACCTGGGCATGCACCCGGCCGAGGCCGTCGCCGCACCCCGCTGGCTCTACGGGCGCACCTGGGGCGGCGACTCGCCCGGGCTGAAGCTGGAGCGCCGCTTCGACCCGGCCGTGGTCCGGGAGCTGGAGGCGCTGGGCCACGCCTGCACGCTGGTGGAGGCCTGGTCCGACCTGATGGGTCACGCCGGGGCGATCCTGGTGGAGGGGGAGAGGCTCTTGGGCGGGGCGGACCCGCGAAGCGACGGCGCGGCCATCGCCTGCGACTGACCGGCGCGCGGGCGGGCGAGCCGCCGGCTCGCTTGCAGGGGTCGGCCGCCGCGCGCATGCTGGTGCTCGGAGCCCCGGGGGCTCCCGGGTACGGGTGCCCCCGGGCGCCGGGGAGGGCGATCCGTTTGGCCCGTGAGGGAAGGGCTTCGGGAGAGTCGCCGGCGACCCGCACCGGATGGGCGCTGGCGGTCATCGTCATCGGCGTGCTCATGGCGGCGGTGGACACCACCATCGTGGTGCTGGCCCTGCCCACCATCATGGCCTCGCTCCACGCCAGCCTGAGCGACGTCGTCTGGGTCATCATGGCCTACCTGCTGGTCATCACCCTGCTGGCCACCCAGGTGGGGCGGCTGGGCGACATGTTCGGCCGCGTGCGCATGTACGAGTGGGGCTTCGCCGTCTTCGTCGCCGGCTCGCTCCTCTGCGGGCTGGCGCCCAGCGCCGCCGCCCTGGTCGCCTTCCGCGTCGTCCAGGGCGTCGGCGGCGCGCTCATCTCGGCCAACAGCGGCGCCGTCATCGCCGACCTCTTCCCGCCCCGGGAGCGGGGACGAGCGTACGGCTTCACCAGCGTGGGCTGGAACCTGGGCGCCATCCTGGGCATCCTGCTGGGCGGCTTCATCACTACGTACTGGTCCTGGCAGGAAGTCTTCCTCATCAACGTCCCCATCGGCCTCTTCAGCCTGGGGATCGCGCTGGCGGTGCTGCGCGAGCGCGGCGAGCACGCCAGCCGCCGCCTCGACCCGCTGGGCATGCTCCTCCTGGGCGCCGGCCTGCTGCTCGTCCTGGTGGCCATGGTCCACCAGAGCTCGGCGGGGCCCTCGCCCGCCTCCTGGGCGGAGCTGGCGGCCGGCCTGGCGGCGCTGGCCGCCTTCGTCTGGGCGGAGGCGCGCCACCCGGCGCCCATGCTGCCGCTCGGCCTCTTCCGCCACCGGGTGCTGACCGCCTCCTTCCTGGCGGCCTTCTTCCAGGCGGTGGGCAACTTCGCCGTCCTCTTCCTGGTGATCATGTACCTGCAGGGGATCCGGCAGCTCTCGCCCTTCGCCGCCTCGCTGCTGCTGGTGCCGGGCTACCTGGTGGGCGGCCTGCTCGGCCCGTGGACGGGCCGCCTGGCGGACCGGCTGGGCGCGGCGCTGCCGGCGACGGCGGGGCTGGCGGTGCAGGCGCTGGCGCTCTTCCTGTACGCCCATCTGGGCCCGGCGACGCCGCTGGGCTGGGTGGTGGCGGCCAGCGTCGTCAACGGCATCGGCAACGCCGGCTTCTTCCCGGCCAACAACTCGGCGGTGATGAAGGCGGCGCCGCCGGGCGCCTACGGCATCGCCTCGGGCATGCTGCGCACCTTCGCCAACGTGGGCATGGTCCTCTCCTTCGCCACGGCGATGATGGTGGCGGCGAGCCAGATCCCGCGCAACTTGGCCTTCGCCGTCTTCGTGGGCACCACCACGCTGCACGGGAGCGCCGTCCAGGCCTTCGGGCGGGGCATCGACGCCGCCTTCTACGCGGCCATCGCGCTGATGGCGGTGGCGGCCGCCTTCTCGCTGCTGCGCGCCGCGCCGGGCGAGGCGCCGCGGGCGGAGGGCGCCGTGGCGCGCTAGGCCCGAGCGCAAGCGGCGCCGGCGGGCCGGGGCGCCGGGCGAGGCGCCGAGGGCGGGGCGCGGTGGGGGTCCCGGAAGGCACTTCCGCGGATGCCATTATGGTGGCATTTCCGCCATCATGATGTTAGGCATCATCGGAGTGCCAGCCTCTCCGGCCGCCCGGGAGGGCGGAGGGAGGGCGGCGCCGTTTTCGCCCGCCCATGCGGGTCCGGGAGTTCCCCGGAAAGCCCGAGCAGCTGGCGGATTTGACGTCATGATGGCATCCGCCGGCGCGGCTTCCACCACGGCCAGGGACCGCCCTCGGACGCCGGCAGCGGGGCCACGGAGACGCCCGCCGCCGCGCCCAGAGCCTTGTCGAAGGTGAAGGCGGCCTGGCAGTGGCGCAGGCGGATCACCTCCACGCTGATCCGGTCGACCAGGCTCTCGCCCGGCCGGGGCGCCGCGAGCCAGGCCGCCATGGCGCGCTGGTGAAGCACCTCGTCCACCCAGAAGAGAAGGACCTGGGGGAGGATGGCTTCCTGGAGCGCCGCGACCGCCTCCGTGCCGAGACGCCGTTGCACCTGCGTGACGGTCTCCAGCAGGACGTAGTTGTGGGTGAGGAAGGTCTGCCCCCCGGAGAGGATCTGCTTCCAGGTGACCCGCGCCGGCCAGTGGTTGGGGTCGTCCCGGTCGAGGAGGGCGTAGAGGGCGGAGGTGTCGATGAAGATCACGGCCGGCTGCTCCCGCCGTCGCGGGGTGGAAGAAGCCGGCGTCGCGAGGAGAACTTGCCCATCACGGCGTCCGCGCGGGCCATCATGCGCGGCCGGTCGGGCATGGTCCGGAGGAGGTAGTACTGGACCGCGTCGCGGACGACCTGCGCCATGGAGACCTGCCGGAAGGAGGCCGCCTGGCGCACGCCCTCCAGTTGCTCCGGCGTCAGCTGGACCTGGATCCGGATCAAGGGCGCTCACCAGGAAAAATATACCACCATGACGGCGGTTCCGCCATCATGGTGGCAAGTCGTGCACCCGCTTCCGGGAGACCCCCGCGCGCCTCGTCTACCGCCCGGCCGCAGCGCCCGCGCCCGTGCCGCTCCCGCCGGCCGCGCCGGCCGCCGCCGCCGCGCCGCGCTCCGCCGCCTCCGGCCAGGCTTCCTCGCGAAGCGAGACCGCGCGCAGGTGGAAGAGCGCCCGCACCGTGAAGATCAGGAACGGCACCACGCCCAGCGCGATGAAGACCGTGTCCGGCACGATGCGCAGCCAGAGGAGCGCGTGCACCAGCGGCTCCTGGTAGAAGGCCAGCGACCGCGCCGCGAAGAAGCCGCTCCGGAACGCCTCCGCCAGCTGCAGGAAGCCCACCGGCAGGAGCGTCATCACGATCATCCCCACCAGCCCCGCGTTCAGCCCCCAGAACGAGAGCCGCAGCAGCCGCTCGTGGCGCGCCCAGGCGGCCGGCTCGACGACGTTCCGCAGCGCGAAGAGAGCCAGCGCGACGGCGAACATGCCGTAGACGCCCATCAGCGCCCCGTGCGCGTGCGCCAGCGTCAGCCAGGAGCCGTGCTCGAAGTAGGCCACCACCGGCAGGTTGATCAGGAAGCCCAGCACCCCCGCGCCCACCAGGTTCCAGACGCCCGTCGCCACCAGGAAGCGGAAGGCGTCCGCGTAGGCGAAGCTCCGCCCGCCGCGCCGGAGCACCCGCACCTGCTCCCACGCCTCCCCGATCAGAAGCGTCAGCGGGATCACCTCGAGCGCCGAGAAGACCGCGCCCAGGCCGATCCACATCTCCGGCGCGCCGATCCAGTAGTAGTGGTGGCCGGTGCCGACGATCCCCGAGCCGAGCAGGATGGCGAACTGGAAGTAGAGCGCGCGCACCGTCGAGCGGCGCGTCGCCAGCCCCAGGTGGACCATCAGGAAGCCGATCACCGCCACCGCGAACGTCTCGAACATCCCTTCGACCCAGAGGTGGATGACCCACCAGCGCCAGTAGTCCGAGAAGGTGACGCTCACCCCCGGGTTGACCAGGAAGCCGAAGACGTAGAAGGCCGGGATGGTGACCGCCGTGTAGAAGAGGAGGTGCGTCAGCCCGCCCCGGTCCGACTCCGCCCGGAGCGCCGGCCGGAGCGCGCGGTAGACGATGGCGAGCCAGATCAGCATGCCGGCGAAGAGGAGGATCTGCCAGAGCCGCCCCAGCTCGAGGTAGTTCCAGCCCTGGTTGCCCAGCCAGAACCAGAGCCGCCCGAAGACGTTCCGGACGCCCAGCCACTCGCCGAGGAGGCTTCCTAGCGTCACCACCACCAGGGCGCCGAAGAGGAGGTCGACCAGGAGCCCCTGCCGGCGCGGCTCCTTCCCGCCCACCAGCGGCGCGATATAGAGGCCCATGCCCAGCCAGGCCGTGGCGATCCAGAGGACGGCCAGCTGCAGGTGCCAGGTCCGCGCCACGTTGTAGGGGAACCAGGAGCCGATCTCGAGGCCGTAGAAGCGCGTCCCCTCCACGTAGGAGTGCGCCATGTAGGCGCCCATCAGCGTCTGCAGCAGAAAGAGGACGGCCACGACCGCGAAGTACTTGGCGGTCTTCCTCTGGCTCGGGGTGACCGGCACGGCGCCCGGGTCGAGCGCCGCCGCCTCCTCCGGCGCCCGCATCTGCATGCCCAGGTTCTTCGCGAAGTACCAGTAGAAGATGCCGCCGAAGGCGAGGATGAGGAGCGCCACGCTGGCCGCGCTCCACCAGAGCGCCGGCCAGGCGACGGTGTTGCCCGCCGCCGGGTCGTAGGGCCAGTTGTTGGTGTAGCTGGCGCCCGTCCCCGGCCGCTCCGCCGCGCTCACCCAGGCCGTCCAGAAGAAGAAGTCGCCCAGGTCGCGCAGGTCCGCGCTCGTGGCGCCGGCCAGCGCGTCCGCCGGCAGCGCCTGCGCCGGCCGCCCGTTCCGGAAGAGCCGCGCCGTCGCCGCCTGCACGGCCTCGAGCCCCTGCACCTCGCCCGCGCTCAGCCGGAGCGTCTTCGTCGCCGGGTCGTAGCGGTTCGTCTTCAGCTCCCGCGCCACCGCCGCGTCCACCGCCGCCCGCTCGGCGGCGTCGAGCTTGGCGTACGCTTGCCCGTAGCGCGCCTCGGCGAGGCTCGCCTGGAGGCTCGTCGCCACCCGGTGGAGCGCGTCGGCGGTGAAGTCCGGCCCGAAGTAGGAGCCCTCGCCCAGGAGCGAGCCCCAGTCCATCAGGTCGTACTTCTGGTAGACCGCCTTCCCGTGCCAGATCTCCTGCGCGGTCATCAGCACCCGCCCGTCCGGCCCCACCACCCGCTCGGGGACGGGCGCCTGGTTCTTCCAGACGCTGTAGCCGCCCGCGATCAGGACGGTGAAGGCGACCAGGAGGAGGAGCGCCACGCCGTGCTTCCAGAGGCCCGACTCGCTCCCCGCCTGGCGGGCGAGCAGCCGACCGAACCGGCCGGAGGAAGCCCTCTCGTCCATCTCCGCCTCTCCTTTCCCCCGCACGTTCCCTCGTTCCGGCGGAGCGGCGCGGCCCGCCGCCCCGTCCCTCTACCGGCACGGTAGGGGAAGGAACAGGCGCGAGACGTGAGACGGCTCACAGAACCGAAAATCCGCCCGCCGCAATCGGGCCCGCGCCCTAGCGCGAGCGGGTGTCACCCGGAGGGGCGAGACGGCGGCCCCCAGCGGCCCCGCGCCGGCCGGGACCGCCGGTGCGAGCCCGACCCCTCTGGCAGGCGCTGCCGCCCCGCCGTCGAATTCCGACCTCGTCGCGAGGAGAAGCGATCCCGGGGGAGGCGAGCGCCATGGGCGAGGAAGCGCTGCGCGAGGCGGCCGAGCGGCGCGCCGGCTTCACGCGGCGGGTGCGGGAGGGCGCGCCGCTCGCCGGCACCTTCCTCCACTTCCCGAGCCCCGAGCTGGTGGAGATGGCCGGCCTGGCCGGCTACGACTTCGTGCTCCTCGACGGCGAGCACGGCGCGCCGGGCGAGGCGGGGCTGGCGGAGCTCCTGCGCGCGGGCGACGCGGCGGGCCTACCCTGCGTCGTCCGCCTCCCCGACGGCCACCCGAAGCGGATCCTGAAGGCGCTCGACCTGGGCGCGGCCGGCATCCTGGTGCCGCAGGTGGAGAGCGCCGAAGAGGCGGCGGCCGTCGCCCGCGCCGCCCGCTTCCCGCCCGCCGGCGAGCGGAGCCTGGCGCCCGTGGTGCGCGCCTCCGGCTACTCCGCCCTCGACGCGCGCGCCTTCGTCCGCGCCGCCGAGGAGGCGGTCAGCGTCTGGGTCCAGGTGGAGACGCGCGCCGGCGTCGAGGCGGCCGAGGCCATCGCCGCCACCCCGGGCGTCGACCTCCTCTTCATCGGCCCCGTCGACCTCTCCACCGCGCTCGGCCACCCGGGCGAGCCGGACCACCCCGAGGTGGAGGCGGCCATCGACGCCGTCACGGCCGCCGCCCGCCGCGCCGGGAAGCCCGTGGGCAGCTTCGCGGTCACCCCGGAGCAGGCGGCCTTCTACCGCGCCAAGGGCGTCCGCCTCCTCGCCAGCAGCCTCACGGTCACCCTCCTCCGCGCCCTGCGCGAGGAAGCGGCCTGGCTCCAGGCTGCGCTCCGCACCGGTTAGATGCGGCGGGCGGCGCCCGCGCTCCGCGGTTCCGGCGCCGCACCGCCCCGAAAGGCATTCGGGAGGGATGGACGATGACGAAGAACGAGGGACCCGTCGACCGCGTGATCCGGGTCGTGGTGGGCCTGGCGGCCGCCTACGGGAGCTACGCCACCAGCGGCGCCGCGCGCTGGATCCTTGGCGTGGTGGCGCTCCTGGGGCTGGTGACGGGGATCACGGGGGTGTGCGGGATCTACAAGATCTTCGGGATCAATACGTGCCCGACAGGGACCGGTCGCAGGTCCGCGCGGACTCCCTGACCAACTCACGGGTGAGCCCTGAAGCCACCGCCGTCCTGAGGCTCAGCGCCCGCTCGAACATCGTGCAGACGGCTCCGGCACGCCTGTGAGCGTTCTGGGAACTGCTGCGGCCTCTCTTACCGCCCGCGGGGGAGGCGATCACGGGTGGCGGCCGGCCGCGCGGCACCAGTCGCTTGAGCGATGGAGCCGCCTGCTCCATCTCGTCAGCTTAGCGGCCAGCTGCCCAGCTGCGCCGGCTTGCCCCCCGGAGAGGCCGCATGTCTCATCGTTGTCCAGCCTCGGGCCCCAGGAGCCCCCGCGACCGGAGGCTTCTCCGAGCCGCGACGCGAGGCCGCTACCCGGCCTGGGAGCCGTCCGGGGAGAGGGGCGGGTCGAAGTTGCAGCTCCCGCTCTCCCAGTCGCAGGTCGCCCCCTCCTCTCCCACGAGGAGCAGGGGCTTGGAGGGCCGAGCCGCAGGCGTGCCCTGGCCGTCTTGACTGGTGACGGCGGCATCGGGCAGGCGATCTTCCCGGGGGCCGCTCATCTGCGCTCACCTCCCGCTTCCGGGTCGGCAGCCGCCACCGCCTGCCCCCCGTTCCGCTCCGCCAGCACCTGCTGGAAAGCGGCCTTCAGCCGGTCGTAGGGGTGGGCGCCAACCACCAGCCAGCGGCGGTCGAGCACCATGGACGGCACGCCCGTGATCCCCCAGTCGCGCGCCAGCGCCAAGTCGACCTCCAGCCGGCGACGGGCCTCGTCGCTCTCCATGGCGCGGGTGAAGGCGCCACGGTCGAAACCGGCCTCCTCCGCGCAGGCGAGGAGCACCTCCCGGTCGTTGATGTCCAGGCACTCCGTTAGGTGCGCCCGCTGGACGCGGGCGAAGTACCGCCGGTGACCCTCGTTCCCCTCGAGGATCGCCGCCGCCTGGCAGGCCAGCAGGCCCGGCGTCGAATACGGGTAGGGGAAGGCTCGCTCGGCCATCAGATCCGCGCGGATCCTGTGCTCGTCGTCGTTGGCGTTCGCCGCCCGCCAGTGGTTCAGGATCTCGCGCTTGGCCGCCTGCTGGGAGCCGAACATCCGCTCCAGGTCCGCCGCCTCGGGCGCCAGCGCGAAGGAGCGGTGCTCGATCCGCACGGCGACGCCCTCCTGCGCCAGGTCCCCGGCGAGCCGCTCCAGGCGGGGAGTGACCGCGTAACACCAGGCGCAGAGCACGTCATGGAAGAAGATCACCTCGAGCTCGAGGCCGGGGTCCACGGCTGCCACCTCCATTTCGGAGCATATCAAAACGTTGCCGACTTTCATCCTCACCACCCCGCGCCCGGGGGGCGACCCCGGTCGGCCGGCAAGGCATCTTCCGGCGTCGCCAGCTCATCCCAATGTCTGCTTGTCTACCGGGAGGGCCCCGTCGCAGCGGGGTGAGTGCGGCTGCGCGGCCGTACTTGCGCCACGCTGGCATTCTTATCGGGTCAACCCCGCGCACGCGGCAAGTGACTGCCCCGGCTGTCTCTGGCGGAGCTCTCGTACCCATGGCATGGGGGCATGGGGGAGCGGGACCGGCGAGCCCGTGCGACGGGCTGTTTCCGCCAGTATCCTTCCGGAAGGAAACCGTTCATCCCTGCTAGAAAAAGATACTAGTTACGATGAGCGCGGCCGGCCCCTGGTTCGCAGCTCGTGGGTTACGCTCGAGAAAACCCAGGCGCAGAGCCACATTACGAAAGGATCCGGCCAAGATGAAGGGTACCACACGGTTCGTCGGTCTGGATGTCTCCAAGGACACCCTTGCGGTGGCGGTGGCGGAGGAGGGGCGCGAGGGCGCCCGGTACTGGGGCACGATCGCCAACCGTCCTGAAGAGGTGCGGAAGCTGGTGCAGAAGCTCGGCCAGCCGGAAGACTTGATGGTCGCCTGCGATACCGGGCCGACCGGCTACGGACTCCACCGGCAGCTGAGCGAGATGGGAATCGTCTGCATCGTTGCCGCTCCGACGCCCATCCCCCGCCAGCCGGGCAACCGGGTCAAGACCGACCGCCGGGACGCCCTGCGCCCGGCGCAGCTCTTGCGGGCCGGGGAGCTCACCCCTGTTGGGGTTCCGGACGAGGAGGACGAGGCGCTGAGGGATCTGGTGCGGGCCAGGGAGGATGCGATCGAGGACCGGCTTCAGGCGCG
>JAIMAT010000029.1 GCA_023511835.1 Bacillota bacterium
CGCCCACCTTCGGCCGGCCGACCGCCCAGAGGGTCTCGCCCGGCCGGGCGGGACCCAGGCGGAGGGCCCCGGGCGGGGCGAAGCCCAGCGCGACGACACCCACCGAGCTCTGCACCACCGGCAGGTTCTTCTCCGTGCTGCCCGTGACGGGCAGGTCGAGGCCGGCCTCGGCCGCCTCGTCGCGGATGCCGCGCAGCACCTCGCGCCCGGTCGGCTCCGGCTCGGCGCCCACGGGGTCGGCCAGCGCCACCGGCTCCGCCCCGGCCGCGAGGAGCTCCGCCAGCGCCACCCGCGCCGTGAAGCGCCCCACCACGTAGGCCGGCGCGCGGACGGCGTCGCCGGGCTTCTCGCCGACCCCGGCCGCCACGTCGACGGCCAGGAGCCAGCTGCCGAGCTCCGTCTCCAGCACCAGCAGGTCGCGCAACCGGCGGACGGCGCGGACCGGACCGCTCACGAGGCGCGCCCCCGCGGGCTCTCCGCGAAGGGGGCGAGGAGAGTCGCCGGCAGCCGGCCCAGCGCCGCGTAGAGCAGCGCCGCTCCCACGCCGTTGAGCGCGCTGGCCACCAGGAGCGGTCCCAGCATGGCGGCGACGAAGGCCGGCCCGAAGCCGGGCCAGAGGAGGAAGGGCGCCGGCGCCAGGAGGCCGTTCCCGACCACGATCCAGGCCGTCGCCGCGAGGAGGCCGCGCCGGCGGCGGAGCCGGCCCGCCACCGCCGCCACCCCCGCCATCTCCAGCGCCACCACCCCGTGCACCGGGAGCGTCATGGGAAAGCCGCTCAGATAGGCGGTCAGCAGGTGGCCCAGGGCGGCCACCGCCGCCCCCTGGCCCGGCCCGAGCAGAAAGGCTGCCAAGAAGCCCGGGAGCGAGTCCAGCGCCGGCGTCCCGGTCAGGCTCGGGAACTTGATCGTGGCGCCCACCGCGGAGAGCGCCACCAGCATGGCCATGGCCACCCTCCGCGTCAGCCGGTGCGAAGCGCTTCTCATGCGGGCGACCGGCCTCCTTTCTCCCTCGGCTCGCGTGCGATGGCGCCGAGCGCTTCGACGAGGCGCCGGTTCTCCTCCTCCCGCCGGACGGCGAGGCGTAGATGGTACCGGCCCAGGCGGGGGAAGTCGCTGGCGTCGCGGAGAAGGATCCCCCGCGCCGCCGCCCGCTCCGCCCAGGTCGCCGCCGGCAGGCCGCTGGGCTCGGCGTCCAGCAGGAGGAAGTTGGCCGCGCCCTCCCGCACGCGGAAGGCGCCCAGCGCCTCGAGCCCGCGGCGGAGCTGCGCCCGCGCCTCCGGCAGCCAGGCGCGGCTCCGGCGGATGAACTCCCGGTCGCCGACGGCGGCCACGGCGGCCGCCTGGGCGAGCGCATCCACACTCCAGGAGGGCTGGAGCTCCGCCAGCTCCTCGCGCCAGGCCGGCGGCGCCACCAGGTAGCCCAGCCGGAGCCCCGGCAGGGTGAAGAACTTGGTCAGCGAGCCCGCCACCACGACGCCGGAGGGCGCGCCGGCGGCCGCCTGGCGGAGCGAGGCCTCCTCCGGACGGGGCAGGAAGTCCACGAAGGCCTCGTCGGCCAGGAGCAGTCCGCCGGTGGCGAAGAGCGCCTCCGCCAGCGCCAGGAGACGATCCCTGGCAAAGAGGCGGCCGGTCGGGTTGTTCGGCTGACCGAGGACGAGGAGCGTCGCCTCGCCGCCCCGCGCCACCTCCTCGCCGGTGGCCTCCTCCACCCGCTCTTCCGGCAACCCGCGCCAGGGAAGGCCGGCCGCCTCCAGCGCCTCGGCGTAGCCGCCGAAGCCGGGCTCCGCCACCAGCGCGCGCACGAGCCCGCGCCGCCGCGCCCAGAGCGCCGCCAGGTGGAGCGCCTCGCTGCCGCCGTGGGTGAGGAGGAGCGCTTCCTCGGGCACGCCGAGGTAGGCGGCCACCGCCGCCGTCGCCTCCCGCGCCTCCAGGTCAGGATAGCGGCCGACCGTCTCCAGCGCCTCCCGCACCGCCCGGAACACCGGCGCCGGCGGTCCCCAGGGATTGAGGCTAGCGCTGAAGTCGAGCCACTCCGTCCGGCCGAAGCGGAGGGACGCCTCCCGCCACTGGCCGCCGTGCCTCCGCCGCACGAAAGTTCCCCCTTCGATCTCTGCCTGCCGATCCGCGCGCGGCCGGGCTCAGAGCCCCAGCGCCCAGGCGGCCAGCGCTCCGATCTCGCTCAGCACGGCGACGGCTCCGTAGACGTCGCCGGTCAGGCCGCCGAAGGCCCGCGCCAGCCGCCTCGCCACCCCTTCCGCCACCGCCGCCCCCGCCGCCCAGCCGCCGAGGAAGCGGCCGAGCGCCGCCAGGACGGCCGGCCAGACCGCCTCCGCCGGGCCGCCCCCGGCGAGCGACCGGACGGCCGCCCCCAGCGCCACCGCGGCGGCCAGGCCGAGCCCCAGAGCGGCCAGGAGCGCCGACGCCTGCGCCATCTCCCGCCGCCCGGCGCCGCGGAAGGCGCGGCCCAACCCCTCGGGGCGCGCGTAGGCGAAGCCCGTCACCGCCCGCACCAGCGCCCAGCGGCCGGTGGCCGCCGAGAGCGCCAGCGCGGCCAGGCCGAGCGCGCCGGCGGCCCGGTAGAGCCTCTCCAGGAACGCCGACTCGAGGAGCAGGGCGAGCGTTCCGGCCAGCGCCCCCAGCGCGCCCGTGCGCGGGTCGCGCATCACCTCCAGCGCCCGCTCCCGCCCCGCCACCCCCCGGACCGCCAGCGCGTCGGCGGTGTCCATCAGGCCGTCCCAGTGGAGCCCCCGCGTCAGCGCCGCCTCGCCGGCCACCGCCAGGACCGCCCCCGCCCAGGCGCCCCAGGCGAGGCTGCCGGCCCAGCCGAGGCCGCCCGCCAACAGGCCCGCCACCACGCCCGCCAGCGGGAAGGCGGGCAGCGAGGCGACGAGCCCGCCCTCCGCCGGCGACGGGCCCGGCAGCACCGTCAGGAAGCCGAGCGCCACCGCCACCCGCTCCGCCCACCGCCTCCCTGCCGCTTCCCCGCCGCGCCCCGGCTCCCCTGCCTCGCTCACCGGATCACCTCCGCGGCGGCGGCGGCGAGCAGGACGGCCAGGCCGCCGGTCCAGGCCAGGAGCCGGACCGCCTCCGTGATCCGTCCCGGCTCCAGCGGTCGGAGCGGCTCGCCCAGGTAGGGGTGGGGGCTCGCCCGTCCGCCGTAGACGTTGAGGCCGCCCAGGCGGACGCCCAGCGCCCCCGCGTAGGCCGCCTCGCCCAGACCGCTGTTGGGGCTGGGGTGCTTCCTGCCGTCGCGGCGGAGCGTCCGCCAGGCGCGGCCGGCCGAGGCGCCGGCCAGGGGAGCCGCCGCCACCGCCAGAAGCGCCGCCAGCCGAGCGGGCAGCCAGTTGGCCAGGTCGTCCAGGCGGGCGCTCGCCCAGCCGAAGTGGAGGTAGCGGGGGGAGCGGTAGCCGACCATGGAGTCCAGCGTGTTGACCGCCTTGTAGGCCAGCGCCCCGACGGCCGCCCCGGCCCAGCCGGGGAGCCCCGGCGGCGGCAGCAGCGCGCCCGCCCAGGCCCAGAAGAGAGGCGCCACCACGCCGTCGTTGGCGTTCTCCGCCACCGACTCCACCGCCGCCCGCACCACCTCCGGCTCGTCCAGCCCGGCCGTCTCGCGGCCGACGATGCGCCCCACCGCCCGCCGCGCACCCGGCAGGTCCCCGGCGACGAGGCGCTCGCGGACCGCCAGGGCCGACGCGGCCAGGTCGCGCGCCGCCAGGCTGGTGGCGAGCCACCAGACGGCCAGGGCGAGGCCGAGGGTCGGCGCGTGCCGCGCCAGGACGGCCAGGACCGCCCAGGGCAGCCCCGCCGCCGCGCCCAGCGTCACCAGGACGAGCGCCGCGCCGCGGAGCCGCCGGGCGGCGGGCGTCCGGCCGCCGTAGAGGAGCCGCTCCCAGGCGGCGATCCAGCGGCCGATGAGCACCACCGGATGGGTGGGCCGCGGCGGGTCGCCGAAGAGCAGGTCCAGAGCCGCCGCCGCCAGGAAGGGCAGGGCGGGCGCCACCGGCGCCTGGACCCCGAGCGCACCGCTCACCGGTCGCTCCCTGCTTCCAGCCGCACCCCGACCAGCGAGCCCAGGAGCTCCAGGTCCAGGTGCTCGCGGAGCGCCTGGGCGAGGGCGTCGTACTGCCGCTCGCGCCAGCCCCGGCCGAAGGCGGAACCCGCGCCGGCGCCCGCCTCCCCGGCCTCCGCCCGCGACCCGGCCGGGACGCGCCGCGGGGCGCGTCGCGCCCGCGCCGCCCGCAGCTCCTCGAGCCAGCGCTCGAGGAGCTGCTCGTTCTCGAAGAGGCCGTGAAGGTAGCTCCCCCAGAGGAGGGGGGAGGCGAAGGCGCCGTCCGCTTCCTCGGGCGAGGCGGCTCCGTCGCCCCCCTCCCGCTCCGCCGCACCCGCCGGGCGGAGGAGCGCGAAGGGCCGGCCGCCCTCGAGGAGCCGGCTCCGCCCGGCGTGGATCTCGTAGCCGCGGACGGGCAGCCCTTCCCAGCCCGGCGCCACCACGCGCCCCTCCGCCTGCCGCGTCCGCTTCCTCGGGAGGAAGCGCGTCTCCAGGGGCAGGAGGCCGAGGCCGGGGAGGCTCCCTCCCGTCCAGCCGCCGGCCTCGCCCTCAACGCCGTCGGGGTCGTCCAGCCGCTCGCCCATCATCTGGAGGCCGCCGCAGATGCCGACCACCGCGCTCCCCGCCCGGGCCCTGGCGGCCACCGCCGCGGCGAGGCCGCTCTCCCGGTGCGCCCGCAGGTCGTCGACGGTGTTCTTGCTGCCAGGAAGGAGGATGGCGTCCGGCTCCCCCAGCTCCTCCGGTCTCCGCACCGCCCGCAGGCGGAGGCCCGGGTGGCGGCGGAGCGGCTCCAGGTCGCTGAAGTTGGAGAGGTGCGGGTGGAGGACGACGGCGATCTCGAGCCGCCCGGGCTCCCAGCCCGCCGTGGCGCCCCCGGGCGCGCGCTCCGCCAGGTCCAGCGAGTCTTCGGGCTCGATCTCCACCTCCAGGCGAGGAAGCACCCCCAGCACCGGCACGCCGCCCCGCTCCTCCAGGATCCGCACCCCGTCCGCGAAGAGGCGGAGGTCGCCGCGGAACTTGTTGACCACCAGGCCTCGCACCCTCCGCCGCTCCTCCGGCGGCAGGAGGTCCAGCGTGCCCAGGAGCGAGGCGAAGATGCCGCCCCGCTCGATGTCGCCGACCAGGAGGACGGGGGCGTCCGCCGCCTCGGCCACGCGCATGTTGGCCAGGTCCTGCCGGCGAAGGTTGAGCTCCGCCGGGCTGCCGGCGCCCTCCAGGACGACCAGGTCGAAGCGCTGGCGCAGGCGCTCCAGCGCCTCCACCACCGCCGTCCAGAGCTCCTCGCTCCCGGCCCACAGTTCGCCCGCGCGCCGGTCCCCCGCGGGGCGCCCGCGCAGGATCACCTGGCTGACGCCCTCCCCCTTGGGCTTGAGCAGGACCGGGTTCATGTCGACGGAGGGCTCCACCCCCGCCGCCTCCGCCTGGACGGCCTGGGCCCGCGCCATCTCGCCCCCGTCCGCCGTCACCCAGGCGTTGAGCGACATGTTCTGCGCCTTGAAGGGGGCGACCCGAAGCCCCGCCTGCGCGAAGAGCCGGCAGAGCCCCGTCACCAGGAAGCTCTTTCCGACGCCGGAGCCGGTGCCCTGGACCATCAGCGTCCGCGCGCGCACTCCGCCAGCTCCCCCTTGACCGCCACCGGCAGGCCGGCCACCATCCAGAGCACGTTCCCCGCCTCGGCCGCCAGCGCCTGGTTGAGCCGGCCCAGCCAGTCCACGAAACGCCGCGCCTCCGGATCGGGCGGCACGATCCCCGCCCCGGCCTCGCCGCTGACCACCACGGCCGGCGCGCTCCGCCCGGCCAGCGCCGCCACCAGCCGCCCCGCCGCCCGCTCGAAGGCAGCCGCCGCCGCCCGGGCATCCCGGTCGCGCCAGGCCTCGACGCAGGTGGCCACCCAGAGGCTCGCCTCGTCCAGGAGGACCACCCGCTCCCGCGGCAGCGCCTCGACGGCCCGAGGAAGCGCCTCCGGCCGCCAGGCGTCGGGCTCCAGCGTCTCCCACGCCGCGGGGCGGCGCGCGCGGTGCTGGCGGATCCGCTCGCGCATCTCCGCGTGGTCCGCCCGGGCGGTGGCCACGTAGACCACGGAAAGGTACGCCTCCGCCGCAATGCAGGCGGCTAATCGCTCAGCGAAAGCGGATTTGCCGCTCCGCCTAGCGCCTACAACCAACGTCACCATCCCTGCACATCACCGCCCGAGAAGTCGGTCCGGCCGCCTCGGCACCTGCATCCGGGCCATTGCCTACTCTGTTACTTGACTATCCAAAGCCACCAAGTTCCCTCCAAAACCGCGGTCCCGGGCCACTTACGTCCACCGGCACCGTCCCTTCCCACTCGCCCTTGCCTCCCACCTAGTAGGGGACTTTGCACCGGGTGCGAGCCGCACATTGCATGGGACGCGCAGCACGCTGGCGCACGACGCGCCTACCACGTACCCACCTCACCATCCTCAACTTCTGCCCGAACACCTCGTCACCAAAGAGCTAAATACAGCCTGAGGCATCCTGGGTCCTACCCACGAATACCCCTCGCCACCCAGCATTCAGTACCGCCCAGCTCGTGCATCCCATTGTGCCTTCCGGGCCTCCAAGTCATTGATGCAACGCCGGAGGCTATCCGACGCTTCCGCTGCTACCCGCGGACGCCACGTACCACCGGCGAATTCAATCAATCTCGAATTGTACGCCGGTCCCACGGCCCGCCCGCTTCCTGTTCGCGGAACCATGTCCGCCCGAATTGCCCGTTTCCGTGAGTGCCCCGCCAAGTCCACTACAAACCTCTTCGGATCGCTCACATAGTCTGGATCTAACGGTATCCTACTAATCGGAACTCCAAAAAACTCCGCAAACGCCTCACGATCGCCGAGCAGCCACGCCTCGATTGAGCGTACAGCTATCCGCAGGCAGAGATACGGCGCCTGTCCCGGCATCCACTCCCGCCGAAGGCGCGGAGCACATTCGTCGCGATCCAAGTCGGCCAAGACTAACCATGGTCGTCTACCGGCTGCCCGGTTATACGCCGCCAGCTTTTGCTGCAGTTTCTGCCTGCCCCCAAGAATATACACCTCGCCCCTAGTGGCCCCAATCTCCGTAAGCAGACGGCCCGCCACGACAGAGTCAAGATCTCCCTCTACAGCGCACGAAAAAACCGCGTACCTCACAACCGATCACCGAAGAAGGATAGTTGTTCGAAGTCCTTGGGTCGCGTCAAGGGAAGCAACGCCTCCCCCAGTCCAACCCCGCCTTCGATCAGTTCCCGGATTTCATCCAGCTCGTTCGGTTTCTTCACCTGCGTTCCGTCCCGACCTGGCACCAGCAGAATCACTTCGTCTAATCCCACGCCAGAGTCATCCAGCAAATCAAAAGAATGAGTACTCAACAAAACCTGTATGTTGGACCGTCTCTGCGCCCGGGCTATCATGGCAGGAATCTGGCGCACGACGTCCGGGTGAAGCGAAAGCTCTGGCTCCTCCAGAAGCAACGGGCCGTTTTGTTCAACAATAGACCAGAGAAGTCCGAGCAGTCTAAGCGTTCCATCAGAGAATTGTTCCTCGGTTTGCCACGCGCCATTTGGTCGCCAATGTTCGTACTTACCGCGCAGGTGCCATGTCCCTTTTACTTCGTCTCTATACAGCTCTAATTGCTGGAGTTGCGGCACGGCGACTCTGAGGGCTTCCTCAATTCGTTTGAGCCTGGACTTTCGCGTCCTTTCCGGAACGCGAGCTACTTGTTCCAAAAAATCGCCGCCAAATGGATCGTTGGTGCGACCTACGGATCGCTCCGGTTCGCGTACAAGTTGGGGCACTATATGGCGATAGCGCACGGTTTGAAGGAACTCTGCGACCTCGCGAAACTCTTTGTTTACATTTACTTGTTCGAGAAACGTCTGGGTAAGTCGCGCTTCGTCCGCCCGATCGTCCTTATCAGGCCTTTCTAATATAACCTTGCCATTGTGCATTACACGCTCCTTCTTGACAACTAATCGTCTACCTCGCTCATTGAACGCCACCTCATATTCCCATTCTGCTGGTTGATGCTCAGAACCGATGGAAACCTTAACGGAAACATCCATCCGTGTTCCGTGCGCTGCGAGGCAACGCACCGCCGCCAGTCCGCCGCGCCTTCGGCATGCTTCTTGAAGTCCTCCTCCGACTACAACGATATCGCGTAGGAAGCGAAACGCGTCGAGAAAGTTGGATTTTCCGGCAGCATTTGGTCCTATTATAAATACGCGTGCGGTAAGGTCAGTGTCGACCTCTCGGAAGTTCCGCCAGTTTTGCAGCCGGATTGAGGTGAAGCGACGTCCGGGTTCCTTAGCCATCGGGGCAGCCTCCCCTTGTGTGCAACCGAATCCGTCACGGGCTGGCTCTTGGGCGACCATCCGGCATCGCCCGATTCTTTTTCGGAGTCAGCCTTGGGCCGCACGTCGCACAAGCAGAGCTCACGTCGTGCGGGTGTCACCTCGGGACCGTTGGGCGTTGAGCTTCCCCTCTTCCGCCAACATTCCCCTCGCCCGCAGCAGACTTCGATGGGATCGCGAAAAGGAAGCGCGTCCGGTGTCCAGCTTGGACCGGTCCGCCTCCGTTGGCTCCCACACCGCAGGATGTCGCGCACGGTGCTTCCGGATCCGATGGCACACCTGCGCACGGTCGGCCCCCACAGTGGCCATGTGGGCTGCAGGCTGTTCAGTCCTGAAGGCCGCTGCACACGTGCCGACTTCCACCCCTGCCAAGCAGCCAGAACCGTTGCCAGCACTAGCTTGCTAACCGTTTCCCCCGATACGGCCGTTGTTGGCAGGATTCGCCGGCGCCACCCTCCTCCTCCTGCGGACCCGGCCCTGGCGACTCAGGCCCGGACGGGCCCCCCGCCCCCGCCCTCGCCCCCGTCGACGCCCCGGCGGTCTCCCCGCCGCCGGCGGATCGCCCGCAGGAGGTCGGCGGCCGTGCGCAGCTGCGCGGGGCTGGCGTCGGGCTCGCCACCGTAGCGGTGGCCGACGTAGAGTCCGGTCAGCTCGGCCAGCTCCCGCCGCTCGGAGGCGGGCAGCGGCAGCGGGCGCCCGGCGAAGCGGAGCGGCGTCTCGGCGGCCGGCCGCCCCATGCCCGCGGCCCGCAGGGCGCGCTCCAGGCGCTGGTAGGCGCGACGCAGGCGGGTGGGCGCGGGGCGGGGAGGCCGCCGCCCCGGGGGCTCCTCCAGCCGGCTGCGCAGGATGCGGATCCCGTCCCGCGCCTCGCTCTCCTCCGGCGACTCCGGCGCCCGCAGGCGGCCGAGGAGGAGGCGCGCGCCCAGCGCGGCGAGCAGAAGGCCCGCGGCGCCCAGGAGGAGAATCGCCAGGCCGCCGGCCAGGCTCCCCGCCCAGGTGGGCTGCGCCCGCCCGGCGGCCGGCGGCGCCGGCGGCGGAGCAGGTGCCGCGCCCGGCCCGCCGCCGGCCAAGCGGCGGAGCAGTCCCACCAGGAGCGCCACGCCCTCGCCCAGGAGCCAGCCCGCGCCCAGGATCAGGTCGAGCAGGAGGCGCTCGAGGCCGCGCCGGAGCGGCGCCACGGCCAGGAGAGCGGCCACGGCCAGGGCGGCCGCGGCGGCGCCGGCGGCGGCCAGCAGGGCGAGGCGCCGCCCGCTGGGCAGCGCCGCCAGGTGGCCGAGGAGAAGGAGCGCGAAGCCCGCCAGCGCGGCGCCGTCCGGCCGTCCGGCCAGCCCGGCCAGCGCCGCCGCCAGCAGGAGGAGCGCGTCGCGCACCTGTCCCTCGCGCAGCCACGGGGCCGCGTCGCCCCGAGCCGCCCGGGGCAGGCGCCTGGCGCGGAGCCCGCTCCAGAGGAGGAGCAGGAGGAGCGCCGGCAGGCGCGCAGCCAGCCACGGCAGCCAGCGGAGGGCCATCTCCGCGCCCAGGAGCGCGGCCAGCGCCTCGCCCGCCAGCGCCAGCGCGCGCTCGAGGGGGTCCAGGCGGACGGCCGCGCCGCCGGCGCTCACGGGCCTGTCACCTCCTCCACCGCCACGGCCGCCGGGGGCGGGACGGCCCCGGGCGCCCGCGCCGTCAGGAGCCCGCGGGGGCGGACGAGCAGGACCGGGACGGCCCCGGCCGCGCGCCGGAGCGTCGCCAGCGCCGGCGGCGGCGCCTCGCCCTCGCGCAGCGCCAGGAGGAGGCGGAGCGGGATCCCGCGGCGGGCGAGCGTCCCCAGGTGGGCGACCGCTTCCTCGTCCAGGCGCGCGGTGAAGAGCTCCAGCGAGCCGCCCGGCGGGAGCTGGCGGGCGAGCGCGGCAAGGAAGCGACCCCCCGGGCCCGTGGGATAGCCCAGCAGGCCGGCGAAGGCCGAGCGCAGGCGGCGCGGGTCGGCGGGCGCAGGCAGGCGGGCCGGCGCCAGGCCCAGCGTGGGCACCGCGGCGTTGGCCCAGAAGCCGACGGGGACGCCGAGCCGCCCCAGCTCCTCCGCCCGCGCGGCGGCCAGCGCGATGAGCGCCTCCAGCCCCTCCATCCAGACGCCGCTGTAGAAGGGCTCCTCGGTGGCCGCGTCCAGCGCCAGCGTCACGGGGAGGAAGCTTCCTTGGCGGTAGCGGCGGACGGCCAGCTCGCCGCGGCGGGCGGTCAGGTACCAGTCGATGTCGCGCACGCGGTCGCCGGGGGCGTAGGCGCGCGCGCTGTAAGGGAGGAAGGGCTTCCTGGAGGGCAGGTCCGGCGCCTCCAGGTCGCCGCCCCAGCGCGTCCGCTCGGCGGCCCGGGGGGCGCGGGCGCGGACGGGCAGGACGCGCAGGCCGCGCCGGAACTCGAGCGCGAGCGAAAGGCGGGCGACGCCGAGACCGTCGTCCGCCTCCATCTGCGCCGGGACGAAGTGGGCGTGGCCGCGTCGCAGCGGCGTCGCGCCGAGCGTCACCTCCGCGCGCTGGCGGAGGCCGAGGGCGAGCACGGCGCCCGCGTGCAGGTGCTCGCCCGGCACCGGATCGAAGGGCGGCGGCAGCTCCACGTCCAGGTAGACGCGGGGGAGCGGCAGCCAGGCCAGGTTCTCCACGCGCAGGTGAAGGGTGACGGGCTGGCCAGCGGCCACCTCCTCCGGTTCCACCCAGGCGAAGCCGCGCACCCGCCCCTCGGTGGCCCGCCGCCAGAGCGCCGGCCAGGCCAGGGCGGCCAGCGCCAGCAGGGCCGCCGCCAGCGAGAGCCAGCCCAGCGTCCAGGCGGCCACCCCCGCCCCGCTCACCGCCCGCTCACCCCTCCTCGACGGGGACCGGCACGCGCTCCAGGAGCTCCCGCACCACGGCCTCCGCCGGCCCCTCGCCCCGCCCCTCGGCGCTGGCCGCCGGACGGCCGCCCTCGGCCTCGGGGAGGAGGCGGAGGCGGTGGGCGAGGACGGGGACGGCCAGCGCCTGGACGTCGTCGGGCAGGACGTAGGCGCGCCCGGCCAGCGCCGCCCGCGCCCGCGCCGCCCGCGCCAGCGCCACCGTGGCGCGCGGGCTGGCGCCCAGCTCCACGGCCGGGTGGGTGCGGGTGGCCCGCACCAGCTCCGTCAGGTAGCGGGCGACATCGGGATGGAGCGCCACCCGGCCCGCTTCCTCCATGGCCGCGCGCAGCGCCGCGGCGCCGGCCACCGGGCGGAGCGTCTCCAGCGGCACCTCGGCGGCCTCGAGGATGCGCACCTCCGCCTCGGGCGATGGGTAGCCGAGGCGGACGCGGAGCAGGAAGCGGTCCAGCTCCGCCTCCGGCAGCGGGAAGGTGCCCACCGACTCGACCGGGTTCTGCGTGGCGATGACCAGGAAGGGCCAGGGCAGCTCGTGCACCTCGCCGAACTCGCTCACCCGCCGCTCCTGCATCGCCTCCAGGAGCGCCGCCTGCGTCCGCGGAAGCGCCCGGTTGATCTCGTCCACCAGGACGACGGAGGCGAAGAGCGGCCCCGGCAGGAAAACGAAGCGGCGCGCCTCCTGGTCGAAGATGCGCGCCCCGGTCAGGTCGGAGGGCTCCAGGTCGGGCGTGCACTGGACGCGCCGGAAGGGCAGGTCGAGCATGCGCGCCAGCGACTCCGCCAGCCGCGTCTTGCCCGTCCCGGGCACGTCCTCGATGAGGACGTGGCCGCGGCTGAGGAGCGCCACCAGGAGGAGCTCCACCGCCTCCTCCTGGCCGACCACCGCCCGCGCCAGCTGCCCCCGGACGGCCGCGGCCAGCCCGCGCGCCCCCTCTGCCGCCTCGCTCCGCTCTTCGATCAAGAAGCATCGCCCCCCCGTGGAGCGGCCGGTCGGACCGGCCCGCCGGCGCCCGGCGGCGCCATGGCCCCAGAAAGAGAAGGCTCCCGGCGGTCGTCCCGTCAGGAGCCATCAGCGACGTCCCCGTCGCAGTCGGTCGGCAGATCCTGCGCCTCACGGCGAGCTCCATCGCCGTCTTGCCTGTCGAAGCCCGTCCTAGTCTACGAGCCGGCCGCCGCGGCGGTCAATCGGCGGCGCCGGGAGCGCTGCCGCCCCGGAAAAGCTTCACCGAACCTTAACCGGACGGCCGGCGCGCCGCCTTGACGGCCCGGAAGGCCCGTGCTATCAAGGAGGCACCGCATTTCCCTGGGCCACCGCGACTGGCGGTTTGCGGCCCCCTGGACTGGGTCGAGGGTTGCGGATCGCCAAGGGCGATGGAGCTCGCCCGGCCGTTCGGCCGAAAAGCCATTGGGCTGATGGCTCCTGACCACGTTGGGGCGTCGGGAGCCTTTTCCATGCCTCGGACGCCTGTCGGAGGTGCGAGCCGTCGTGGCTCTCCTGGGGCTCAACGCGCTTCAAGCGGGCCTCGTGCTCCTCTTGTCGCCCGGTTTGAAGGGTTTCGTCACCTGGCTGGAGCACCGCATCAGCGGGCGGCGCGGTCCTTCCATCCTTCAGCCGTACTTCGACTTGGCGAAGCTCCTGCGCAAGGAGCGGCTGATGCCGGAGGGCGCCTCGTGGATCTTCCGCGTCGCGCCGCTTCTGGTCTTCGCCTCGCCGCTGGTGGTGGCGCTCTTGATCCCGGTGCTGACCACCTTCCCGCTCACCTGGGCCTTCGTGGGCGACATGGTGGCCGGCGGCTTCATCCTGGGCCTGGGCGGCTTCTTTCTGCAGCTGGCGGCGCTGGACTCGGCCAGCCCCTACGCCGCCATCGGCTCCAGCCGCTCGCGTTTCGTCGCCTTTCTGGCCGAGCCCGTGATGATCCTGGTCTTCTTCGCCGTCACCTACGTGGCCCACGCCACCATCCCGTACGTGGTCAACCAGCGTCTCTGGCAGGCGCCGCTCCTCCTCTCGCCCACGCACGTGCTGCTGGCGGCGGCGCTCTTTCTGGTCATCCTGGCCGAGGGAGGAAGGATTCCCATCGACAACCCCTCCTCCCACCACGAGCTCTCCCAGATCGAGGAGAGCCGCCTCTTCGAGTACTCCGGGCCCGACCTGGCGCTGATCGAGTGGGGCGGCATGAGCAAGACCATGATCCTGGTCGTCATCCTGATGAACGTGCTGATCAGCCCGCTGGGCCTGGCGTCCGGCATGCAGGCGGGGCCGGTGGCGCTGGCGGTGCTGGCGCTCCTGCTCAAGATGCTTCTCTTCGGCATCCTCCTGGCGGCGGTGGAGAGCTCGTTCGCCAAGCTGCGGCTCCTGCGCGCCGCCGAGTTCCTCGCCGGCGCTTTCGCCATCTCGCTGCTGGCCTTGATCAGCTTCACCCTGGGGGGTTGAGCCCGATGGAGATCCTGGCCCTTCTGAGCGTCTCCTCGCTGGCCGCGGTCCTCGCCATGACCGTCAGCCGCCAGCTGGACAGCCTGATCGGTCTCTACCGCTGGCAGTCGCTCCTGCTGACCGGAACGGTGCTCGCCCTGGCGGTGCGGCTGGGTCACGCGCACCTCTTCTGGACGGCCGGGATGGCCCTCTTGCTGAAAGTCTGGGCCATTCCGTCCATGCTGCGCCGCCTCATCCACGGCACCATCCTGGAGCGGAGCGAGCTCCACTTCCCGCTGACCGCGACGGGAACGCTCCTCTTCGCCAGCCTGCTCACCGTCTTCGGCCTGGCGGTGGGCATCGGGCTCGGACCGTCCGGAACGGCCTCGCTGGAGAGCGCCGTCGGGCTGGCCTCCTTCCTGCTGGGCCTGGCGCTGGTGGCGCTCCGCTCGGAGGCCATCGCCCAGGTGATCGGCCTGCTGGTGGCCGAGAACGGCAGCATGCTGCTCATCCTGGCGCTGGCGCCCTCTCTCCGCCTGGTGCTGGACGCGGGCCTCTTCTTCGAGACGGTCATCGGGGCCTGGATCATGGCGCTGCTGGTCCACCGTATGCACCTGGTCCACGGCCACACCAACACGAGCCTCCTGAGGGAGCTGGGCAGCCGATGGGTCTGAACCTCTCGCCGGCCGACCGGCTGCTCCTCGCCATGACGCTGGTCCAGGCGGCGGCCGCCCTCTGCGCCTGGTTCACCTCGGACCGGGCGGGCCGGTGGGCGGTCTTCGCCGCCCAGGCCGTCGCGGCGGCCCTGGCCGCGCGGCTCCAGCCGGGCGGCGGCCTGCGCCCGGCCTCGGCGCTCGGCCCCGGGGCCGCCTGGCTGGCCGTGATCCTGGGCGTCGGTCTGACGGTCACCGCCTACCGCCTCTGGGAGTCGCCCGAAGCGCGGTCGGAGGGCGACGGTCACCGCTACAACGCGCTCCTGGCCCTCCTTCTGGCGGTCGTGGCCGCGGTGCCCTTCGCCGGCAGCGGGCTCCGGCTCTGGCTCTCGGTGGAGGCGGTCACCTTTCTGATGGCGCTCCTGATCGACGTGGAGCGGCGCCCGCAGAGCGTGGAGGCGGCCTGGAAGCTCTACATCCTCTCCGCCGCCGGCTCGCTGGTGGCGCTCCTGGGGACGGCGCTGGCCGAGGGTTCGGCGCAGCCGGCGCTGGCGCTGACACTCCTGGCCGTGGGCTACGGCGCCAAGGCGGGGCTGGTGCCGCTCTACCTCTGGAAACCGGACGCCTATGCCGCCACCTCGGCCACCACGGGGGCGCTCCTGGCCTCGCTGGAGAGCCTGGTGGGACTCTACGCCATCGCCTGGTGGGTACCGCGACTGGGCGTCTCGTCCGCTCCCTCCTGGCCGCTTCTCCTCCTCGGCGGCCTCTCGCTGCTGATGGCGGCGCTGGCCCTGCCGGCCGAGCGCGACCCGCGCAAGGCGCTGGCCTACTCGACGGTGGAGCAGGCGGCGCTGGCCGTGCTGGCCCTGGCCGCCGGCGGTCCGGCCGGCCCCCTCCTCGCCTTCTGGCTGACGCTGAACAACGCCGCCGCCAAGCCGCTGGCCTTCTTCACCCTGGGTCGCCCCGGCGCCGCCCGCTGGCTCTACGCGCTGGCCCTGCTGACGCTGGCCGGGGTGCCGCCCATGAACGTCTTCTTCGGCGAGCTGGCGCTCTTCCGCACCCTGGGCGCCTTCCGCCCGCTTCTCCTGGCCGGCGTCCTGGCGCTCCTCGTCCCCATCTTCATCGGGCTGGTCCGCCTGGTGACGGTCGCGCTCTTCCCCGCCCCGCAGCCGGAGTCCCAGGCGGCCGGAGAGGCCTCCCCGCTCAGCTGGAGCGCGGCCCTGGCCAGCGCGGTCCACCTGCTGGCGGTGCTGGCGCTGGGCGCGGCCGGCCTCCCGCTGGCGGTCCTGGGCGGGGCCGTGCTCGGCGCGGCGGGCCTGGGAGGTGGGCTGCTGTGAGCGTGCGCCTGCCGGCCGCATGGGAGGGCGAGAGGCTCGACTTCGCCGGGCCGGACGGCGGCTTTCCGGCCTGGGAGCTGGCGCCGGAGGATGACGAGCGGCTGCCCGAGCTGCTCGGCGCGGCCCGCCGGGCCGGAGCGGAGCTGCTCACGCACTTCGCGGAGGCGACCGGGGAGGGTCCCCTCCTCCGCTGGCTCCTGGCGCTGCCCGTGAGGGGCGAAGGGGCCTCCTCCGCCGGTGAGCCCGCCGGCGCGCAGGTGGTCGTCTTGCGCGCCCGTCCCCGGGGCGGCCGCCTGCCTTCCTCGGCCGCGGAGTGGCCCGTCCTGGCCTGGTACGAGCGGCGGATCCGCGACGAAGAGGGGCTCGAGTTCACGGGCCACCCCGATCCCCGCCCCATCCTCCGCCACGAGGGGCCGCTGCCCCGCCGGGCGGAGCACGCCGGTCTGGTGGCGCTGCCGCTGGGCCCCGTGCGGGAGAGTGTGGTGGAGTCGGGCCACTTCCTGTTCGAGACCATGGGCGAGGAGATCGTCCACCTGGGCCTCCGCCTCCACTACAAGCACCGGGGTGTCGCCCGGGCCGCCGTCGGGCTCGCCCCGCGCGAGATGCTCTGGCTGGCGGAGAGGACGTCGGGGCTCTCCTCGCTGGCGCATGCCCTCGCCGCCGCCCAGGCCGTGGAGCAGGCCGTCGGGCTGGAGGTGCCGGAGCGGGCCGCGCTTCTCCGCCTCCTCCTCCAGGAAGCCGAGCGGCTCTACAACCACGTCGGCGACGTGGCCGGCCTCGCGCGGGCAGCCGGCCTGAACGTGGCCGAGGCCGAGCTCTCCGCGCTGAAGGAGGAGCTCCTGCGCGCCAACGCCGAGCTGACCGGCAGCCGCTACCTGCGCGGCCTGGTGGGCGTGGGCGGCCTCCGCCGGGACCTCGGGGAGGAGGCCCTGGCCCGCTGGCTGGAGCGCGCCCGGGCCGCGGCGCGCCGCTTCTCCGACGCCGCCCGGGTCCTGCAGCGGACGCCCACCTTCGTCGACCGGATCGAGACCACCGGACGGCTCGGCCGGGAGGACGTCCTGCTCTTCTCCGGCGTCGGCCCGGTCGCCCGGGCGAGCGGGCTGGCGCGGGACGCGCGCCTGGAGACGCCCTACGCCGGCTACGCCCGGCTGCGTCCCTCGCCCGTGGTGGAGGAGGCGGGCGACGCGCTGGCGCGCTACCGCGTGCGGGTGGGCGAGGTGGAGAGCTCCCTGCACTTGATCGAGGAAGCCCTCGGCCACCTCCCCGCCGGCCCCGTGCTCGCCGCCGGCGCGGAGCGTGCCGACGGCGCCCGCGGCGCGGGGGCCGGCTGGTCGGAGTCGCCGCGCGGACGCGTCGTCACCTGGGTACGGCTGGTGGGGGGCAGGGTCGCGCGCTTCCAGCCGCGGGCGGCCTCGTTTCACAACTGGCGCCTGCTCCCCCGCGCCGTGCCCGGCAACATCCTGACCGACTTCCCGCTGATCGAGGCCAGCTTTGCCCTCTCCTACGCGGGCAACGACCTCTGAGGCGGCGGGTAGCACCGGGACGAGGATCGGGAGGCCGAAGATGCGCAACTGGTTCTTGCGAGGGTTGGAACGGGGCGTCCAGACGACGCGCTATCCGGGTGGACCGGCGGAGGAGGCGGAGAGGCTCCGCCGCGGGGTCCGCTTCGCGGGGCCCGGCGTCTCCCGCGCGACGGCCGCCCGGCTGGAGGAGCTCTGCCCGGTCTCGGCCCTCTCCCTCGAGGAGGGCCCCCGGGGCGATCTGCGCCTGGCGCTGGACCTGGGCGCCTGCATCGCCTGCGGAGCCTGCTTGGAAGAGGCGCCCGAGGCGCTCACCTGGCTTTCGGAGCCGGCACTGGCTCGGAGGGAGCGCGAGGCGCTGCGCTCCTACCTGCCGGTGGCCCGCGGCCGGAACGGCCTGGGCCGGCCCGGCGGCCCCGCTGCCGGCGGCCGTCCGGAGTCCGGTGTCGACGGCACGACCGCCGAAGAGCTGGCGCGGGGCTTCCAAGCCGCTTCGCGGAGGCTCTTCGGCCGCTCGGCGCACCTCCTGCAGGTGGACGCCGGCTCCTGCAACGCCTGCGAGAGCGAACTGCTCGCCCTGGGCAACCCCATGTACGACCTGCATCGGCTGGGTCTCTTCTTCACCAACTCGCCCCGCCACGCCGACATCCTGGTGGTCACCGGGGCGGTGACGGAGAACATGCGCGACGAGCTCCTGGAGGCCTACCGGGCCATGCCGGAGCCGAAGCTGGTGGTGGCTGCGGGCGCCTGCGCCGTCGACGGCGGCATCTTCCGCCGCGCGCCGCACTTCGTCGGCCCCGTCGACCGCCTTCTGCCGGTGGACGTCTACATCCCGGGCTGCCCGCCCGATCCTTACACGCTGCTTCACGGGCTGCTCCTGGCCGTGGGCCGGGCGGCCGAGGCGGCCGAGGCGGCCGCGGGCCGGCAGCCGGACCGGTCGACGGAAGCGCTGGAGGTGCACCGGGCATGAACGGGATGGCCTGGTTGCTGGCGGCACTCCTGCTGCACGCACTGGCGACGGTGGCCGGCCTCGGGCGCGGCGCCGCGGGCCGCTCCGCCTGGGGGGCGGTGCTGGCGGCGGCCAACGGGGCGACCCTGGTCGCCGCCCTGCAGGTGCTGGCCGGCCGCGGCGGAACCGTCGCCCTGGACCCCTTCTGGATCCTCGGGCCGCTGGTCCTCCGCGCCGACCCGCTGGGCGGCTGGTTCCTCCTGGTCACCGGCTTCGTCGGCCTGGCGGTGGGCGTCTACAGCGTCGGCTACTACGCGCGGCCCGGCCATGACGACCGCAGGGTGCGGGCGCTCTTGCCCGTCACCCTGGCCTCGCTCCTGCTGATCGTGACCGCCGGCGAGATGGTCACCTTCCTGGTCGCCTGGGAGGCCATGGCCGTCCTCTCCTACCTCCTGGTGGCGCTGGGCGAGGAGGAGGAGGCCCCCGGGGCCGCGCTCTTCATGCTGGTCCTGAGCGAGGTGGGGACGCTGGCCGTGCTGGCGGCCCTGCTCTGGATCAGCGGCGAGACCGGGACGACGCTCTTCGCCCGGCAGGCGCTGGAGGCGGGCGCTTGGAGCCCCGCCCTGCGGGCCTGGGCCTTCACCCTGGCCTTCGCGGGCTTCGCCGTCAAGGCGGGCCTCCTCCCCCTGAACGTCTGGCTTCCGGCCGCCCATCCCGTGGCGCCTTCGCCGGTCTCGGCGCTGCTCTCCACGGCCATCGTCAATATGGGCGTCTACGGCATCCTGCGTACGGCCTCGCTCGTGGGCCCGCTGCCGTCCTGGGTCGGCCTTCTGGTGCTGGCGCTGGGGGCCGCCACCGCCATCACCGGCATCCTCTACGCCCTCCTGGAGGTCGACCTGAAGCGCATGCTGGCCCAGAGCACCATCGAGAACATGGGGCTGGTGGCGGTGGGAACGGGCGCCGCCCTCACCTTCGCCGGCGCGGGGCGGCCCGCTCTGGCCGGCCTGGCGCTGGTGGCCGCCCTCTTCCACCTGCTCAACCACAGTCTCTTCAAGGCCGACCTCTTTCTGGGGGCCGGCACGGTGGCCGCGGAGGCGGGCACGCGGAGCATGGACCGGCTGGGCGGCATCGTGCGCACGGCGCCCTGGCTCGCCTCGGCCTGGCTGGTGGGGGCGCTGGGGCTCTCCGCGCTGCCGCCGCTGCCCGGCTTCGCCAGCGAGTGGCTGACGCTCCAGTCGCTCCTCCACGTGGCCGACCTGCCTTCGGGACCCTGGCAGGGGATCTTCGTGGCCGCCGGCGCCGTCCTGGCGCTGGCGGTGGGGCTGGCGGTGACCGCCTTCGTCCGCGCCTTCGGGATCGGCTTCCTGGGGGCGCCGCGCGGCGAGGCGAGCCGGCGGCCGGTGGCCGAGCCGGGGCGAGCGGAACTGGGCGGTCTCTGGCTTCTGGCTGGCGGCGCCATCGCCGCCGGCCTCCTGCCCACCGCCCTCTTTCCGGCGCTGGGCCGGGCCGCGGCGGTGATCGCGGGTACCGACGTCACGGACGCGCTGGTGCCGCCGGTCTTCGTGGCACCCGAGCGCTACGCCGGCCTGGTGGATCTGGGCGGGGCGGCGCTGCGCGGGCTCCTGCCGGTGCGCGGCGCGGTCATCGTGCCGCTCCGGCCGGACGCGGCCTCCATCAGCGGCACCTACATGTGGCTGGCCTTCGCGCTCTTCACCGGGCTGGCGCTGGTGCTCGCGGCGGCGGGCCGCGCCCGCGCCGTCCGCCGCCAGCCGGCCTGGACGGGCGGCTCCGTCCCCTTCGACCCGGCCATGCAGTATACGGCCAGCGCCTACGTGGTACCCGAGCGGAACCTCTTCGCCCCCTTCTACGGCGCCTCGTCGGAGGCGCGGGCCGAGGCGGGCCGGCCGCACTTCCCGGAGCGCATCCGCTACCGCTGGCGCTTCGTCCCCCTGCTGGAGGAGCGCCTCTACCGGCCGCTGGGGCGGGCGGGCCTGGCGCTCTCCCAGGCGGTGCAGCGGCTCCAGTCCGGAAACCTCAACGCCTACCTGACCTATCTCCTGGTGGTGTTGGTGCTGACGCTGGGCGTGGCGCTGGTCGCCCGCTGAAGAGAAGAGGCGTCCGCGCCGGAAGGAGGCGGCCCGTACGGGCGGTCCGCGGAGGGCTAACGCTCTCCCGGACCGCCTGCGGCCGCCTCCACCAGCCGCCCTGCCACCTCCGGGTGGCCGGCCAGGTGGATGTGCACGTAGGAGGCGAAGAGGTGGTCACGGGCGTACCCCTCGGGGCGGGCGGCGGCGGGGCCGTCCGCCCCGGGGCGCCACATGCGGTAGGCGGCTGCTTCCTCGGGAAGCGGGTCGACCAGGGTGGAGTAGTGGAACTCGTGGCCGCGCAGGCGGAGGCCGGCCGGGCCGAGGAGGGAGTCCCGGGCCAGCTCCAGCTCGCGGTAGCCGAAGCCGGCCAAGCGGCCGGTCATGCGCACACGCGCGGGCAGCAGGCCGGCCATGGTTCGCCCGTCGATCTCGCGGGCGAGCAGCATCAGCCCGCCACACTCGGCGTAGACGGCGCCGCCCGCCGCATGGAAGCGGCGGATGGCGCGCAGCATCGCCGTGTTGGCCGCCAGCCGGGCGGCGTGGCGCTCGGGGAAGCCGCCCCCCAGCAGAAGGAGCCCCGTCCCCCGGGGCAGCGCCTCGTCGCGCAGGGGCGAGAAGGGGATGACCTCCGCGCCCTGCGCTTCCAGGAGCTCCAGCGCCTCCGGGTAGTAGAAGTTGAAGGCCTCGTCCAGGGCGACGGCGACGCGCGGGCGGCGGGCGCGGCGCCTCCCGCGGCGCTCCGGCCCCTCGGGTGCGGCGGCCGTCGGCGAAGGCGCCCCCGCGGGCGTCGGGGCGGGTGTCTGGGCGGGAACCCCGACGGGCGGAGGAAGCGGCGGTGCGGCGCGGGCCGTCCCGAGCAGCCGGTCCAGGTCGGCGCCCTCCTCCACCGCGGCGGCCAGCCGCTCCAGCACCGCCTCCAGTCCCGGCTGCTCGGGCGCCGGGTAGAGGCCCAGGTGCGCCTCGGGCAGGCCCGCCTCCGGCAGCGGAGGAAGCCAGCCCAACAGCGGCAGCCCCGCCAGCTCCTCCACCGCCCGGCGCAGGAGGGCGGCGTGGCCCGCGCCGGCGGCGCGGTTGGCGAAGAGGCCGGCGAGGGCCACCTCGGGGTCGAGGTCCCGGTAGCCGCGGGCGACGGCGGCGAGGCTGCGCGAGAGGCCCGAGGCGTCGGCCACGAGGAGGACCGGCGCGCGCAGAAGCGCCGCCACCTCGGCCGTGCTTCCCTGGCGGCCGGTGGCGTCGAGGCCGTCGTGGAGGCCCATGACGCCCTCGACGAGGACCAGGTCGGCCCCGGCGGAGGCGCGCCGGAAGATGGCCAGCGCCGTCTCTCGGCCGGTCAGCCAGGGGTCGAGGTTGCGCGACGGCCTCCCGGCGGCGACGGCGTGGAGGCCAGGGTCGATGTAGTCCGGCCCCACCTTGAAGGGCTGGACGCGGAGGCCGCGCCGGCGGAAGGCGGCGATCAGGGCCAGCGTGACCGTCGTCTTGCCGGCTCCGCTGTGGGTGCCGGCGACCAGCAGGCGCGGCGGCCCCGGCCTCTGGGCCTGGCTCCTCGCGCCGTCGTGCTCCACGAGATGCACCCGCCTTCCCCCGCCCGCGGCCGGCCGGCACCGGCCCGCGCCGCGCGGATCCTTTCGCCCCGGGCACTTCCCGATCCGACGTCATGACGTCCAAAACGCCAGCTGTGATCGATGTCAAGCCGGTCCGGCCGCCGGGCTCTTCTCAAGCAGCTGCTGATGTTCGCCTTGGGCGAG
>JAIMAT010000030.1 GCA_023511835.1 Bacillota bacterium
AGACGTGAACGCCCGCCTCCAGGCAGCGCATCACCGGCTCGTAATGGTCCCCGCCGCCCTCGAAGCCGCCTGTGGCCACGCTGACGGCGTCCAGCTTCTCCCGCGCCAGCATCTGGGCGATGCTGGAGTAGGCGCGGACGCCAAAGCGCCGCGCGACCTCCTGCGCCCGCTCCGGGGCCAGGTCACAGACGCAGACCAGCTCGCTCAAGGCGTCCTGCTGATAGCAGCGCGCGTGCGTCTGGCCGATCCGGCCAACTCCGATCACTCCGACGCGAACCATTGCTTCCTCAAAAGTCGAGCGCCATGCCGTCGTAGGCGACCTCGATCCCGTGCGGCGCAAAATAGTGCTGCAGTTGTGCGTGCAGCCAGCCGCCGTTGTGGGAGAAGTGCGTGGCGATAACCCGCGCTCCGTCCGCCAACGCACCTGCCTTGGCCAGCGCCTCGCGCGCTGCGACGACGCCCTCGACGTTCAAGTGGCCGGGGCTTGCCGGGCGCGGGCCGTGGGTGCAGTCGAGCAGCACCACGTCGAGCGGCCACGTGGCAAGAAACTCCCACGTCACCTCCGGCCACCAGCCGGTGTCGTGGCCCTGAAGCAGCCGCCGTCCATCCCGCTCCAGCAGATAGTTCACGCAGGTCTCGCCCCGCGCGTGGGTCGCCTCCACCGCCGTGGCGCTCAGCCCTTCCCCCAGCGCGATCGGCTCCCAGAGGCGCAGGTCGTGGAACGCAATGCCGTACACCTCCCAGCCGCCGGGCAACGCCGCCTCCCGGGCCGCCGGCCCCCCCGGCGGGGGCGGCCCCCGGTGGCGCCATTCTACCGCCCCGCGGGCGCGGGACGCGCACGCCGGCGGCCGCCCGCGGCATAGCGAGGCAGGCGACGGGGCGCGGCGTCAGAGGGCGCCGCGGGGGGAGGCGCGCCATGGCGACGGTGCTGGCCGGCTTCCTGGCCGGCCTGCTGGTCGGCCTGACGGGGATCGGGGGAGGGGCGGTGCTGACGCCGGCCCTCCTGCTCCTGGGCGTCCCGCTGCCGGCGGCGGTGGGCTCGGACCTGCTGGCGGGCACGCTGACCAAGCTGGCCGGCCTCTTCCACTACCTCCGCCGCGGCGAGGTGGCCTGGGGCTGGGCGCTGCGGCTGGCGCTGCCGGGCGTGCCGGGCGCCCTGCTCGGCTCCTGGTGGGCCGTCCGGCTGGCCGCACGGCCCGCCGCCATGCCGCTCCTCCACCGCCTGCTGGGGCTGGCGCTGGTGCTGAGCGCGGCCGTCACCCTGGCGCGCCTCCTCCGTCCGCGGCGGTCGCCGGCCGCTCCGGCGCCGGCCGCGGGCGCGCCCGCGCCGCCTGCCGCCCCGCGGGCGCTGGGCCTCCTGGGCGCGCTGGTCGGGCTGCTGGTGGGGCTCACCTCGGTGGGCGCGGGCAGCCTGGTGGCCCCGCTCCTCCTGGCCGGCAGCCTGCTGGGCCCGCGCCAGGTGGTGGGCACCGACCTGGCCGCCGGGCTGCTGGTGGGGGCGGCGGCCACGCTCGCCCACGGGCTGGCCGGCGACGTCCGGCCCGGGCTGGTCGCGGCGCTCCTGGCCGGCTCGCTGCCCGGCGTCTGGCTGGGCGGCCGCCTCGCCGCGCGCCTGCCCCTCCTGCCGCTCCGCCTCCTCCTCTCCGGCACCGTGCTGGCGCTGGGGCTCGCCTGGCTCCGCTAGGGCGCGCCGGCGCGGCTCGCGGGCGCCCGGGCAGGGAGCGCCCTCCGCGCGGACGAATTCCGCAGCTCGGGACCCGCGAGAGGAGGTCGCGATCCATGTTCACGCTGGGTGCGGCGCTTCGCACCAACGCCGTCCGCTACCGCCAGAAGACGGCGCTGGTCTACGGCGAGCGGCGGCTCACCTTCGCCGAGCTGGACGAGCGCGTCAACCGCCTGGCCCACGCCCTGGCCGCCCGCGGCGTCGGCCGGGGCGACCGCGTCGCCGCCTTCCTGCCCAACGTGCCGGAGATGGTGGAGCTGCTCTTCGCCTGCGCGCGCCTGGGCGCGGTGGCGGCGCCGGTCAACCTGCGCCTGGCGCCGGCGGAGATGGCCCGCATCCTGGCCAACGCCGAGCCCTCGGCCGTCGTCGCCGACGCTGCCGTGCTGGCGCGGGGGGCGGACCGGCTGCTGCCGCCGGTGCCGCTTCTGGTGACGGGCGAGGGGGAGCGGGGGGCGGGCGAGGCCTACGAGGAGGCGCTGGCCGCGGCCAGCCCCGCCGACCCGGGCGTCGAGGTGGACGACGACGCACCCTGGTTCATCGTCTACACCTCGGGCACCACGGGGGAGCCCAAGGGCGTGGTCCAGAGCCAGAAGCGGGCGCTCTTCATCGCCTTCGTCCTGCTCAGCGAGGTGGGGGTGAGCGCCGACGACGTGGGCATGCTCCTGATGCCGCTCTTCCACGTCAACTCCATCTGGTTCTCTTCCTTGACGCTGGCGGTGGGCGCCACCTGCGTCATCTACCCCCACGCCCAGTTCCACCCGGTGCGCGTGGCCGAGGAGATCAACCGGAACGGCGTCACCTACTCCATGTTCGTCCCCACCATGCTCAGCTACCTGGCCGACCTGGCGGAAAAGGGCGCGCTGCGCACGGACACGCTGCGCATCCTCATGACCAGCTCGGCGCCGCTGCCCGGCAGCCTGCGCGACCGGCTGATCCGCGACTTCCCCGAGGCGCGGCTCTACGACGTCTACGGGGCCAGCGAGCTGGGCGCGGTCAGCGTGCTGCGCCACCGCGCCGGCGGCCCCGTCGGCTCCATCGGCTACCCGCTCCTCCTCTACGACGTGCGCGTGATCGACGAGGAGGGGCGCGAGCTTCCCGACGGCCAGATCGGCGAGCTGGTGGTGAAGAGCCCCTGCAACATGCTGGGCTACTTCCGGAACCCCGAGGCGACGGCGGCCGCCCGGCACGGCGACTACCTGGGCGTGGGCGACCTGGGCTACCGCGATCCGGCCACGGGCCTTCTCTACATGGTCGACAGGAAGTCGGACCGGATCATCACCAGCGGCGAGAAGGTCTACCCTTCCGAGGTGGAGGAGGTGCTGGCCCGCCATCCCGACGTCGCCTTCGCCGCCGTGGTCGGCCTGCCCGACGAGCGGCGCGGCCAGGCCGTGGCCGCCTTCGTCCAGCTGCGCGCGGAGACCGCCCGTCCGGCCGAGCAGGTGCAGGCCGAGCTGGAGGCGCTCTGCCGCGAGCACCTGGCGGACTACAAGCGGCCGCGCCTCTACCGCTTCGTGCCGGAGCTGCCGCTGGGCCCCACGGGCAAGGTGCTGCGCCGCGCCGTGGCCGCTCTGGCCGCCGGCGGGGGCGATGGGAACGGTTGAGGCGGAGCGGATCTTCACCGGCGCCCGCCTGGTGGACCCGGGGCAGGCGCGCACCGCGGCGGCGCCCGCCCACCGGCCGGCGGCGGAGGCTCCGGCGGCGCTGGCCGTGGCCGGCGGGCGGATCCTGGCCGCGGGGCCGGCCGGGGAGGTGCTGGGCCTGCGCGGGCCGCGCACCGAGGTGGTCGACCTGGAGGGCGCCTGGCTCCTGCCCGGCCTGATCGACAGCCACGCCCACCTGCTGGCGCTGGGCCTGGCCGCGCAGGAGCTGGACCTCTCCGACAGCCGCTCGCCGGAGGAGCTGGAGAGCCGCCTGCGCCGCTACGCCGCGGAGCATCCGGAGCTCCCCTGGATCACGGGCCGCGGCTGGGACGAGAGCCGCTGGCCGGAGCGGCGCCTGCCGCGGGCGGAGGAGCTGGACCGCGCCGTGGCCGACCGCCCGGTGGTCCTGGAGCGGGTCTGCGGTCACGGCGCCGTCCTCAACGGCGAGGCGCTCCGGCGGAGCGGCCTGGCCGGGAGCTCCGGCGACCCGCCGGGCGGCCGGGTCGACCGCGACGCGCACGGCCGGCCGCTGGGCACGGTCTGGGACGCCGCCCTGGAGCGGGTGCGCGCCCTCCTCCCGCCGCCCTCCGAGGAACGGGTGCTGCGGGCGATGCGCTGGGCGCTCCGCCGCGCGCGGGAGCTCGGCTTGACGCAGGTGCACAGCGAGGACTTGGGCGCGCTGGGCGCTGCCGGACTCGAGTCGCCGCGGCGCCTGCTGGAGCTCTGGCGCCGGGCGCTCGGAGCGCCGGAGGGCCGCGCCGCCTCCGCGCCGCCGCTCCGCCTCGCCCTCCTCCTCCGCCAGGAGGCGCTGGAGCGGATCGCCGCCGAGGGCCTCACCCTGGGGAGCGGCGACGAGGCCCTCTGGGTGGCGGGCGTCAAGTTCTTCGCCGACGGGGCGCTGGGCGGGCGGACGGCCTGGCTCGGCCGGCCCTACGCCGACGCGCCCGGATGGAGCGGCCTCGCCGCCATGCCGCCCGGGCTCCTGGCGGAGCGCGCCGCGGAGGCGGCCCGGCTGGGCCTGCCGCCGGTGGTCCATGCCATCGGCGACGCGGCCGTCGACGCCGCCCTGGCCGCGCTGGAGCGGGCGCGGCCGGCCCTGGCGGCCGCCCGAGGCCGCCCGCGGCCGCGCTTCCGCATCGTCCACGCCCAGGTGCTCCGCCCCGACCAGCTGCCCCGCCTGGCGCGGGAGGAGCTGGTGCTCGACATCCAGCCGGGCTTCGTGGCGACGGACTCGGCCTGGGCGGAGGCCCGCCTCGGCGCGGAGCGGCTGGGCGCGGCCTATGCCTGGAGGAGCCTCCTCGACGCCGGCGTCCGCCTGGCCGGCGGCTCCGACGCGCCGGTGGAGAGCCTCGACCCGCTGGCCGCCGTCGAGGCGGCGGTGCGCCGCCCGCGGGCGGGAGACGGCGCGCCCTGGCGGCCCGAGGAAGCGCTCACCCGGGCGGAGGCCTTCTCCCTCTACACCGAGGGCGGGGCCTGGGCGGCGGGACTGGAGGACCGCTTCGGACGCCTCGTGCCCGGTTTCGCCGCCGACCTGACGCTGCTCGCCTTCGACCCGCTCCGCGATCCCGTCCCGGCTCGCGGCGGCGTCCTGGGCACCGTCGTCGCCGGCCGCCCGGGAGAGGGGCTCCCGTGAGCGGCGCCGCGGCGCGCCGCCCACCCCTTCTGCCGGCGCTCCTCCTGGCGGCCGTCCTGGCCGGAGCCTGCGGCCTGCCCGCCCCCGCCGCCGGCGGGCCCGCGGTCCGGCCGCTGCCGTCGCGGCCGCTCGAGCCGGCGCGGATCGCCCCCTTCCCCGGGCCGCTCGACCTGGCGCGCGACGGGAGCGCCCTCTGGGTGACGCCCGCCGGCGACGTCTACGTCCAGGAAGGAAGCGGCGCCCGCGCGGCACCCCGCTTCGTGGCGCGCGGCTGGCGCGCCGCCTTCTGGTACCGGGGCGGCCTGGGTATCGTCGGCCTGCGGTCGCGGGGGGAAAGCTTCCAGGTGGTCTACCGCCTTCCCGGCGGCGGCCAGGAGACGCTGGGGACGACCGACGCGCCGGCGCAGGTGCAGGTGACCGCCGGCGGATGGGTGGCCTGGCCGCTGGCGGGCGACCTGGAGATGGCCGACCCGGTGACGGAGAGCCGCAGCCGCCGGCCCGGCTTGCTGCGCGGCGCGGAGCGCTTCCGCCTGGCTCCCGACGGGCGCCAGGTGGCGCTGGCGCGGGCGGGGCGGCTGGAGCGGGTGACGCTGACGCCGGCCGGGCGGGGCTCCGGCCCGGAGGCGGAGACGCTGGGCCCGCTGGCCGGGGCGGCGGCCTTCGCCTGGTCGGCGGATGGCCGCTGGCTGGCCTGGGCGGCGCCGGCGGGCGGCGGGGAAGGCGGCTTCGACCTCCGCCTCTACGACGCCAGGCGGCACCGTCAGCGGCCTCTCTGGCGCCCGCCGGCCGGCGCGGCGGGGGCGGGCGGCGCGGCCGCGGTGGCGGCTCTCCACTGGTTGCCGGGGCGCCCGCTCCTCCTGGTGGAGACCGGCGGCGGGAGCGCGGCCGGCGGACGGCTCTACTGGCTGGTCGATCTGGCGGGGCGGGCCCGGCGACTCCCCTTCGGCGGCGGGGAGGCCTGGCCGCTGCCCGACGGGAGCGGCTTCCTCTTCGCCGGCCCGCCGCGCGGGCCGGCGGGCCGGGCGGAGGGGCAGCCCGGCGTCTGGGCGGTTCGCCTGGGCGGCTCCGGCTGAGCGGTCGGCCCGCTGCGCGGCCGTTGCCGAGCCCGGGCCGCAGGGCTATGCTGGAGATACCCGATACGGCATGGGGGTAGGTATCGGGCGAAGCGCGGGACGCTCTGTCCGGGAGGACCGGAGGCGCGACGCGCGGCGAGGGCGGGTGAGAGACTTTGGCGACGGAGTTCCGGCTGCGGAAGGCCCCGGGCGGCGACGAGGGCGGGCAGGGCGAAGGCCTCGCCCGGGTGACGCTGGACATCGAGGGCATGACCTGCGCCATGTGCGTGGCCACCATCACCGAGGGGCTGGAGGAGCTGCCCGGGACGCACTCGGTGCACGTCAACCTGGCCACGGAGAAAGCGAGCGTGGTCTACGACCCGCAGAAGGTTGACGTACCGGCGATGATCGCGGCCGTCCGCGACCGCGGCTACGACGTGCGCACGGCCAAGGTGAAGCTGGAGATCGAGGGCATGACCTGCTCCACCTGCGTCCGGACCAACGAGGAGGCGCTGCGCTCGCTGCCCGGCATCGTCGACGCACGCGTCAACCTGGCGAGCAACACCGCCTACGTCGAGTACAGCCCGTCGGCGGTCTCGCCCGAGGAGATGGTGCGTGCCATCCGCGAGGTGGGGTACGACGCCCGCCCGGTGACCGAGCCGGGCGCGGCGGGCGAGGGCGAGAGCGTCCAGGAGCGGGAGATCCGCCGCTGGCGGCGCCTGCTCTGGATCGGCGCGCTCTTCTCGGCGCCGCTCCTCCTGGCCATGATCGGCCACGCGCTGGGCGTGGAGGATCAGCCCTGGATGCGCCTGCTCGGCAACCCCTGGCTCCAGTGGGCGCTGGCCAGTATCGTCCAGTTCGGGCCCGGCTGGACTTTCTACCGCGACGCCTACTACAACCTGAAGCACCTGAACGCCAACATGGCGGTGCTGGTGGCGGTGGGGACGAGTGCCGCCTACGGCTACAGCGTCGTCGGGCTCTTCGACGCGGCCGTCGCCCGGACCGGCTTCTACTTCGAGGTCAGCGCCATCCTGATCACGCTGGTGATCGTCGGCAAGCTGCTCGAGGCCATCGCCAAGGGGCGGACCTCCGCCGCCATCCAGGCGCTCCTCAGCCTCCAGGCCAAGACCGCGCGCGTCCTCCGAGACGGCCGAGAGGTGGATCTCCCCGTCGAAGAGGTGCAGGTGGGCGACATCGTCATCGTCCGCCCGGGGGAGAAGATCCCGGTCGACGGCGTGGTGGTCGAGGGCTACTCGGCCGTCGACGAGTCGATGTTGACCGGCGAGTCGCTGCCGAAGGAGAAGCGCGAGGGCGACGAGGTGGTCGGCGCCACGATCAACAAGACCGGTACCTTCAAGTTCCGCGCGACCAAGGTGGGGCGCGACACCGCGCTCGCCCAGATCGTGCGCGTGGTGGAGGAGGCGCAGGGCTCCCGGGCGCCGATCCAGCGGCTGGCGGACGTGATCTCCAACTACTTCGTCCCCTCGGTCCTCGGCGCGGCGGTGCTCACCTTCCTGGCCTGGTTCTTCAGCACGGGCGACGTGACGGCCGCGCTGCTGAGCAGCGTGGCCGTGGTGGTCATCGCCTGCCCCTGCGCGCTCGGGCTGGCGACGCCCACCGCCATCATGGTGGGCACCGGCCGGGGCGCCCAGGCCGGGATCCTCTTCAAGGGCGGCGAGCACCTGGAGCGGGCGGGGCGGCTGAACGCGGTGGTGCTCGACAAGACGGGCACCATCACCCAGGGGAAGCCGTCGGTGACCGACCTGCTCCCCGCCGAGGGAGTGGAGGTCCGCGAGCTGCTTGGGTTGGCGCTGGCGCTGGAGCGGAACTCCGAGCACCCGCTGGCGCAGGCCGTCGTCGACCGGGCGCTGGCCGAGGGGCTCGCGCCGGAGGAGGTGGCCGGCTTCCAGGCGATTCCCGGGCAGGGTGTGGTCGGCCATGTGGAAGGCCGCCTCTACCGGCTGGGCAACCGGCGGCTGATGGCGGAGGCCGGCATCGACCTCGGCCCGCTGGCCGCCGAGCTGGAGCGGCTCGAGGGTGAGGGCAAGACCGCCATGATCCTGGCCGACGAGGAGCGGGTGCTGGGCCTGATCGCCGTCGCCGACACGGTCAAGGCAGGAAGCGCCGAGGCGGTCCGTGAGCTCCAGCGGATGGGGATCCGCGTCTACATGATCACCGGCGACAACCGGCGGACCGCCGAGGCCATCGCCCGGCAGGTGGGCATCCCGCTGGAGAACGTGCTGGCCGAGGTGCTGCCCGAGAAGAAGGCCGAGGCGGTCCAGGAGCTGCAGGCGAAGGGGCTCCGGGTGGGCATGGTGGGCGACGGGATCAACGACGCACCCGCCCTGGCGACGGCGGACGTGGGCATGGCCATCGGCACCGGCACCGACGTGGCCATCGAGGCGGCCGACGTCACCCTGATGTCGGGCGACCTGCGCGGCGTGGTGGCGGCCGTCGACCTGAGCCGGGCGACGATCGGGAAGATCTACCAGAACCTCTTCTGGGCGCTGGTCTACAACACGCTGGGCATCCCCGTGGCGGCGCTGGGCCTCCTCAACCCGCTGATCGCGGGGGCGGCCATGGCGCTCAGCTCCGTCTCGGTCACCACCAACTCGACCTTCCTGCGCCGCTTCGATCCCATGCGCCGGTTCCGGCGGCAGGGTATGGCGGTCGCGGCGCTGACCCCGGAGGCGAGACCTTGAACGACCTGCTGTTGACGCTTCTGGCGGTGGCGGGGGTGGCGGCTCTGGCGGCCGGCTTCCTCCGCCGGAGGCGGGGCATGGCCGGGGCCCCGCCCCTGCTCCTCCTCGGTGTGGCGGCGCTGGCCTTCGCGGGCGCGGGGCTCGTCGGCGGCCTCCGCGCCGGCGGGCCCGGGCAGGGGCCGGCGCCCTCCGCCCAGGTGGCGCTGGGCGAGCAGATCTTCCAGCAGGGGATCGGCGCCGACGGAAGGCCGATCGCCCGCAGCGGCGGGCTTCCCATGATGATGGGCGGAGCGCTCAGCTGCGCCTCCTGCCACGGGCCCGACGGGCGCGGGAGGAGGACGATGATGTTCACCGCGCCCGACATCACGTACGGAAACCTGACCGATCCCCGCGGCATGCTGGAAGCCGACGGGAGGCGGGGGATGCGCTACACCGACGCGCTGATCGCTCGCGCAGTGACGCAGGGCCTGGACGCGGAAGGAAAGCCGCTCGATCCGGTCATGCCGCGCTGGCAGCTGACCCCCGACGAGGTCAACGCGCTAATTGCCTACCTGAAGACGCTCCACTAGAAGCCATCGGCGCCACCCGCCGGGGGAGGAGGCCCCCCCGAGCCCGCACTCCGGAGCGGCTTGCGGAGAGAGCGGTCACGGCCTCCGCTGTCCACCTTCCGCCAATTCCCACAGGGCAAACTGGACGCGACCGCCACCATCGGTAGACTGGAGGAAGCGGGGGGTTCCCCCGCGGGGAGGTCGTCCATGAAGACGTACCGGTACCTGATCGTGGGCGGCGGCATGACCGCCGACGCGGCCGTCGACGGGATCCGCGAGGTGGACGAGGAGGGCTCCGTCGGCCTCTTCTCCGAGGAGCGCTTCCCGCCGTACGACCGGCCGCCGCTTTCCAAGGGCCTCTGGAAGGGCGAGCGCCTGGAGCAGAGCTGGCGGAAGCCGGTCCGCCCGGCCGGCGTGGAGGAGCACCTGGGCGTGCGCATCGTGGCGCTCGACCCGGCCGAGAGGCGGGTGACCGACGCCGACGGCAACGCCTGGGGGTACGAGCAATGCCTTCTGGCCGTGGGGGGCCGGCCCAAGCGGCTTCCCTTCGGCGAGGAGGCTGCGCGGGCCGGCGAGCTGATCTACTTCCGCACCCTGGAGGACTACCTGCAGCTCCGCTGGAAGGCGGCGGTGGAGGGCGAGTTCGTCGTCGTCGGCGGCGGCTTCATCGGCGCCGAGGTGGCGGCGGCGCTGGCCATGCAGGGGAAGCGGGTGAGCATGATCTTCCCCGAGACCACCATCCTGGAGCGCCTGCTCCCGCCCGAGCTGGGGCGGGAGGTCAACCGCCTCTACGAGGAGAAGGGGGTCCGCCTCCTGACCGGCGACGTGCCGGTGGAGATCGCCCGCCGCGGCGAGCTGCTGGAGGTGAGGAGCCGGAACGGCGAGCGGCTGAGCGCGGGCGCGGTGGTGGCCGGGCTGGGCATCGCGCCCGAGGAGGAGCTGGCGCGGGGCGCCGGCCTGGCGGTGGAGGACGGGATCGTGGTGGACCGCTTCCTGAGGACGAGCCGCCCGGGCGTCTTCGCCGCCGGCGACTGCGCGCGCTTCCCCGCACCCGCCCTGGGCGAGGGGCGGAAGTTGCGCGTGGAGCACGAGGAGAACGCCAACGCGCAGGGGCGGCTGGCGGGGAGGAACATGGCGCTGGCGGCGACGGGCCGCGCGCCGGGCGCCGGCCGCGAGGACGGCGAGGGGCTGGAGCCCTACGACTACCTGCCCTTTTTCTACTCCGACATGTTCGAGACGGGCTACGAGGCGGTGGGCCTCCTCGACTCCCGCCTGCAGACCTTCGCCGACTGGAAGGAGCCGCTCCGCGAGGGCGTCGTCTACTACCTCGACGGGGGACGGGTGGTGGGCGTGCTCGACTGGAACGTCTGGGACGCCATCCCCCAGGCGCGCGCGCTGATCGAGCAGGGGGCCACCTACCCCGACCCCTCCCTCCTCCGCGGGCGGGTCGGCGCATGAACGAGGCGTTGCGCTGGCCCCGCAGGAACGGGCCGGAGGAGATCGCCGAGCGGCAGGCGCTGCTGCGCGAGAGGCTGACCTGGCGCGACGCCGGCGCCCGGGAGGCGATCTTCCGGCTGCCCGAGCGGCGCGAGGGCTGGGCCGAGGCGGTGGAGTGCCTGACGGCCCAGGTGACCATCCCGGTCAGCGTGGTCGGGCCGCTGGACGTGGAGATGGGCGCCTACGAGCTGGACGGCGAGGGACGGCTGCGCGAGCCGGCCCGGAGGCGCGAGCCCGTCTGGGTCCCGCTTGCCCAGACCGAGGGCGGGTTGGCCGCCAGCCTCCAGCGCGGCGCCATCGCCCTCGCCGCCGCGGGCGGCGTCCGCACCTACGTCCTGGAGGACCGGATCACGCGCGACACCTGCTTCTTCTTCCGCAGCTCGGCCGACGCCATCGCCTTCGCCCGCTGGGTGGAGGCGGAGGCGCCGAGCATGGCGGCCTGGCTGGAGGCGACCGCCGCCGGGCGGACCGCCGCCTCCGGCCTCCGCCTGGGCGGGAAGCCGCTGGTCAGCCGCCACGCGGTGCTGCGCGAGGTGCGGACGCACGTGGTCGGCGCCTACTGCCACGTCCTCCTGCGCTTCACCACGGGCGACGCCTGCGGGCCGAACATGATCACCCGCAACGCCTTCCTGCTGGCTCAGCACTACATCCTGCCCCGCTACCCGGCGACGGAGGGCGCCCCGCCCGAGGAGTTCGTCCTGGAGAGCAACATGGGCGGCGACAAGAAGCCCAGCTTCCTCTACTTCCAGGAAGGGCGCGGCAAGACCGTGCTCGCCGAGGCGACGCTGCCCGAGCGCGTCCTGCGCCGCCTCCTCCACACCGACGCGCGGCGGATGATGCGCCTGGGCCTGGCGGGCATGCACGGGACCATCGCCAGCGGCATGCAGTCCATGGCCTTCACCCCCGCCTCGGTAGTGGCGGCGCTCTTCGCCGCCACCGGCCAAGACCTGGGCATGGTGGGGACCAGCTCCATGGCGCACGCCACCGCCGAGGAGGCGGAGGGCGGACTGCACGTCTCCATCCGCTTCCCCGGCCTGGAGGTGGGGACCGTGGGCGGCGGGACGGGCCTGCCGCACCAGCGAGCCTTCCTGGAGATGATGGGCTGCACCGGCCCGGGCTCGGTCTACCGGCTGGCCCAGATCGTGGCCGCCGCCGCCCTGGCGCTGGAGATCTCGGCCACCGCCTCCATGTCCGTGCCGGCCAGCGAGAACTTCGTCCAGGCGCATACCGAGCGCGGCGGCCAGCGCGGCTCGGGGGCGGTGCGGCGGGCCGAAGAGGCGGAGGAGGTGGAGGCGCGTTGATCGAGCTCTTCCCCAGGCTGGAGGAGGACGTCTTTCTCACCCTCTACCAGAAGGCGAGGAAGAGCCAGCTCACCTCGCTGGACTTCGACTGGGAGGCGCCCAGCGGCTTCGACCGGCGCGAGATGCAGGCGCTGGCCCGCGTCCTCACGCCGGTCTACCTGGGGGAGCAGTCGGCCATGCTGGGCGCGGCGGCGGCGCTGCCGCAGATGTTCCGCGCGCACGAGACGAGCGTCCAGCTCTACCTGACCAGCTTCCTCGCGGACGAGGGCCGGCACTTCGAGATCCTGACCCGCTTCTACCAGCGGGCGGGGGAGCAGCCCGCCCGGCTGCGCGAGATCCCGGAGATGCTCCGCTACCATCACCGCCTGCGCCAGGGGGACCGCTTCGACTGGGCCTGGGGCATCCTCATCTCGGACCTCTACTCCAGCCTCTTCTACCGCCTCTTCGCCCAGGCCCGCCCCGAGGCCGTCTTCGGCCGCATCTCGTCGGCCGTGCTGGTGGACGAGTCGCGCCACAAGGCCTTCGCCCACCATTACCTGAAGCGGGCGCTCCCCCGGCTGGACGAGGACCGGCGCCGCGGCCTGGTGCGCATGGAGGAGGAGCTGATCGAGATCATCGACGCCATCGAGGGCAAGCTGGAGGCGGAGGCGCGCGTCCTCGGCCTCGATGGCAAGGAGATCGTGGGGCGCTGGATCGCCGACATCGAGTACCACGCCCGCCAGATCGGGCTGAAGCCGGGCGCCGGCCGGGACGGCCGGGACGAGGGCCCGGGCGGCGGCGAGACGGCCGCCGGAGGCGAGGCGGAGGCCGCCCGGGAGCTCCTCGGAGTGCCGGAACCGGCGGCGGCGGACGAGGAGGCCGAAGACGGCCGCCAGGGGGCCGTCGCCCGGGAGGCGAGGGGCGGCTCGGGGCGTCGCCTCTTCACGTTCTCCCTGGCCCGCCTGGGGCGCCCGCTGGCGGGGGCCGGGGCGCGGGCGGCGGACGCGCTCCGCCACTGCGGGGCGTGCGCGGTGGCGCTTCTCTGCAGGACGCGGGCGATCGGCGGCGCGGTGGCGTCCGGGAGCTAGAACGGCCGGCCTTTCTAGCCTTTCGATCCTCCTGCCGGCTCGCCGGCAGCGGCGGACGAGGCCGGCTCCGCCGCCCGCCCAGCGATGGGCCCGCCTCGCCGTCGCCTCGCGGGCCGCACCGACCGCCGCGAGAGCGGCCTGGAAGCGCAGGGTGCGGGGCGCTACCGGGCGGAGCCAGCCGTCGCCGCATCCCGGAAGAGCGGCGCCAGCGGGCGGACCGCCGGCGAGGCGCTCGCCCCCAGGCGGGGCAGGCGCCAGGCGTCCTCCACGGTGCGCAGGAGCGAGGCGTGGGAGAAGGGGAGGTCCGAGCGGTAGCCGGCGCGGGCCAGCGGCGAGAGGGCCAGCAGAAGCGTCCGGCCGCCGCCGGGGGAGAGGCCCGGCGCACCGCTGGTGTCGGCGCCGGAACCCTCGTCCCAGAGGACGAAGAGGACGGAACGGGCGTCCCAGGCGGGCGAGGCCTCCACCTGCCGCACGAAGCCGCCCAGCCAGGCGTCGGCCTCCGCCAGCGGGCAGTCGTGCCCGTCGTGACAGAGGTCGGGCACGATGAAGGCGAAGGCGGGCAGCCGGCCTGTAGCGAGGTCCTGCCGCAGCTGGTCGAAGCCCACCAGGTGGCGCAACCGCGTCGGGGAGCGCCGGATGTCCTGGAAATAGCGGAAGGGGTCGTGCTTGCCCGCGTAGTCGCCGGGCGGGTACCAGGGGCCGAGCCAGCCCGGGGAGGGCAGGCCTTCCATGTACGCCTTCCAAGAAATGCCCGCCGCCTCCAGCAGGTCGACCAGGTTGGGGGCGTCCACATAGCAGAACCAGCAGTCGCTGCGCACATCGAAGGTGCTGCCGCCCAGCAAAAAGAGGTAGTTGGGCAGGCTGGGGTGAGCGACGGCGTAGTAGCGGACGGCCGTGGCACCGCCGCGCATCAGGCGCTCCAGCTGCGGCGTCCGGCCCGGCGCCAAGAGCGCCGAGGCCGGCTGGTTCTCCATCACCACCACCAGCACGTGCGAGAAGGCGGGAACGCCCTCCAGGCCCGTGGCCCCGACCTGCGGGGCGGACGCCGCCGGCGGGGCCGCGCCCGGCGCAGGCGCCGGGCGCCGGGCGGCGGGCGCGCCCGCCGGAGCGCAGCCGGCGGTGGCCAGCAGGAGAAGGGCGAGCAGCAGCGCCCGCCGGCGGACGGCTCGCCGCCCGGGGCCCCAGGGCGAAGGAAGCCTGCGCATGCGGATCCCCCCGCGACCCATTCTCCGGCCTCTCCGGACCCCGACCCAAGCGCGGAAAGCCAGCGCCCGCGGGCGCGCATCCTACCCTCCGGGAGGCGAGGGAAGGATGACCGTCATCACGCTTCACTACCAGGTGCAGCAGGGAAGGGAGCGCAGCTTCGAGGAGGCCTACCGCAAGGGCGTCTCGGAGATCCTCATCGGCATGGCCGGCCACCGGGGGACGCGCCTCTACCGGGGGGTGGAGGAGCCGCGCGCCTACCTGGTGGAGTCGGAGTGGCAGGACCGCGCCTCGCTGGAGGAAGCGCTCCGCGACCCGCGCTTCCAGCGCGCCCTGGCCGGCTGGCGCAACCTGGGGGCGGTGGTGCGCGGCCCCGAGGCGCGGGAGATGGTGGCCCTGGAGCCCGTGGCCGAGTAGCGAGCCTCCCTAGCCGGGGACGGGCGGCCGCTCGGCCGGCCGCCCGAGCAGCCAGCCCTGGCCGTAGTCGATGCCCAGCTGCCGCAACCGCTCCAGCTCCTCGGGGCGCTCGATCCCCTCGGCCACGGGCCGGCCGCCCAGCTGCCGCACCAGGTCGACGAGCCGCTCCATCACCGGGCGGACGTCGGCCGCGCCCGCGACCAGCCGGGTCAGCGCCCGGTCGAACTTGACGTAGCCCGGCCGCAGCCGCATGAGCGGCAGAAGGTTGGAGTAGCCGCTGCCGAAGTCGTCCACCGCCACCTCGGCCTCCGACTCCCCCTCGCGCCAGCGGAGCACCGCCTCCACCGCGGCCGGATGGCTCTCGGCCTCGCTGAGCTCCAACACCAGCCGGTCGCCGGGGAGCCGGGCCCGCCGCAGCAGCTCCCACGCCTCGGGACGGAGGAGCGTGCCGGCGCGCACGTTGAGAAAGAGGCGCGACCCCGCCGGGGGAGGAGGTTCCAGCTCGTGCCACGTCGCCAGCGCCAGCCGCAAGGCCAGGGTGTCCAGGCGGCGCTCCAGGGCGAGCGCGCGGGCGGTGGTGAAGAGCCGTTCGGGCGACTCCCAGGCGCTTCCCCTGGGGCCCCGCAGGAGCGCCTCGTACCCGTGGACGCGCGCACCGCCGAGCTCCACGATGGGCTGGAAGACGACGCGGAGGCCCAGCCGCCGGGCCCAGCGCGCCTCCCGCCCGTCCTCCGCGAGACCTCTCCAGTACTTTGGAACCGGCATCACTCGTCCACGCTAGGGAAAGACCGGCGAGGGGAGAGACCACCCGTCCGGGCGATTCCTTCCCGGCTTCGTCCGCCGGCGCCGCCGCCCGGGCTAGCCCTGGGCGAGCGCGCCCAGCAACGCCGCCACCATCCCCACCAGAAAGATGCCGTCGAAGACGCCGGCGCCCCCGATGCTCAGAGCCAGGGCCTCCCCGCGGACCACGTCGCGCAGGTGGAGGAGGTCCGCGCCGACCAGCGTGCCCAGCACGCCGCCCACGTAGGCCACCGGCGAGACGTCGGCGCCGCGCACCAGCAGGAGGGCCACTCCCACCGCCACCAGAGGCGGGATGAAGGGCGGCAGCACGATCCCCACGCCCGCCCGCGGCCGGGCGATCCGCTCGGCCACCAGCGTCACCACGGCCGCATCCACCAGCGCCGGCAGGAGCGGCGCGCGCGTGCCCAGGAGGCCCAGGGCGAAGAGGCCCGGGATCAGCGCGCCGCCCACGTTGACGTAGACGACCTGCTCGCGCACCTCGGGCGGGTAGTAGAAGAAGAGCGAGCGCAGCCCGGCCGGCGGCCAGGGGCTCTCCACCGTCTGCCGCCAGACCGGGAGGTTGACGACGCTGCCCGCCAGCGAGCCGGCGAAGAGCCAGAAGGACTGGGCTGGCGAGAGCCCCAGCGCGCTGAACGAGGCGGCGGAAAGCTGGGCGAAGAGCGAGAAGAAGAGCCAGGGAAGCGCCAGCAGCAGGATCAGGAAGAGGAAAAGCGGCACCCTAGACGCCTCCCCGACGGATTTCCACCTCCTGGCCGCGCTCAAGCCCCAGCTGCTCCCGGGCGCTGCCGCGGTGGACCGCCACCAGGATATCGCCGGACGAGTCTTCCAGGATCAGCGGCGCGCCTTCGGGGACGTCGGCGTAGGTGCGCCCCACCGGCAGCCGCCAGCTTCGCCCGCCCGCCTCGAGCCGCACCGTCCCGCCCGGCACGACGCCGAGCTCCCCCAGCATCCGGGCCGGCGCCCGCAGCCGCGCCGAGCCGAAGGGGTCGAAGAGCACCACCGCCGCCCGCAACCGCGGCTCCGCTCCCGCCTCCAGGCGAGGCTCGGGCAGCAGCGCCGGCTCCAGGCCCGCCGCCTCCAGCTCCGGCCCCATGGCCTCGGGCGGTACGCCGCGGGCCAGGTGGGCGGCCGCCGGGGCGAAGAGGTCGCGCCCGTGGAAGGTGGAGGAGAGGCGAACCAGCCGGTAGGCCGGATTCTCCAGGCTCCAGGCGCCCCGGACGCCACCCAGCGCGGCCGCCGCGGGGAGGAGCAGGCCGTTGTCCGGGCCCACCATCAGGTCGCCGCGGCCGGTGCGCAGCACCACCGCGCGCCGCCGGCCGCCCACGCCGGGGTCAACCACCGCCAGCCAGACGGCGCCGGGCGGCGCGTAGGGCGCCGCGTCCAGCGCCGCCAGCGCGCCAGCGGCCACGTCGAAGGCGGGCACGTGGTGGGTCAGGTCGATGACGCGCGCCTCCGGGGCGACCGCCGCCATCACCGCCCGGCAGATGCCCGGGTACTCCGAGCTCCCGAGATCGCTCAGGAAGAGGATCGGACGCATGCTCCACCCCGCCTCCCGCAGCCGGCTGGCAGCCTCCTCGGCCTCAGGGCACCGCGGCCCCCGCGTCGACCGCCAGGACCGCGCCGGCCAGCGGCGCTTCCGGACCGGCCAGCCAGCGCGCCACCTCGGCCACGTCCTCCAGGGGCGGCACCGGGCGCGGCAGGAGCGCCCGGCCTCCGGCGCCGGTGCCGCGTGCGGCCCCGCCGCCGGTGCCCGCCCGGGGCGGCGGCGCCGCGGCCGGCCCGCTGCGGGCGACTCCGTTGACGCGGATGCCGGCCGGGAGGAGTTCGCCCGCCAGCTCCGCCACCAGCGCCGCCCGCGCCCTCGCCAGCGCCGCCGCCAGGGGCTCCGCGGCGGCCTCGCGCGCGGAGGCGGCGCCGGCGTCGACGACGACGGCCCCGCCCTCCGGTCCGAAGCAGGCTCCCGCCAGGCGCAAGAGCTGCCAGACGTCCAGCAGCTCCCGCTCAAACCAGGCCTCGACCGCCTCTTCGCCGAGGGAGGTCGGGGCGCCTGCCGCGCCGCCGGCGGGTGCGGCGGAGGCCGGGGGGCGCCGGAGCCCCACCAGGAGGGTCTCCAGCGGCCCGAAGTGGTGGCAGGCCCGATGCAGGGCTTCCTCGGCGGCGGCCGCGCTGCGCAGGTCGGCCGGCACCGGAAGCGGGATCCCCCCGGCGCGGCGGACCGCCGCCGTCAGCTCCTCGTCGGGCGCGTCGTCGCAGAGCGCCAGCGAGGCGCGACGAGAGGCCCAGAGGAGGGCGGCGGCGCGTCCGAAGTCGCTGCCGGCGGCGGCCACGAAGACGTGGCCGCGCCCGCGTCGACCAGGTTCGGGCGGGGGCACCTCCTCCGCCCCGGCGGAGGGCGGAACCGCGCCTGCCGGCCAGCCCGGCGTCGCACCCGGGGATCCGGGCGGCAGCGCCGCCCCCGGCGCCGCCTGCACGCTGCCGGTCAGCCAGTCGGCCTGCGGCGAGAGCAGGAAGGCGGCCAGCCGCGCCAGGGCGGCCTCGCTCCCCTCCCCGCCGGGCAGGAGCAGGTGGATGGTCGCCCCGCGCGCCCCCAGGCGGGCGGCCCAGGCCTGCACGAGACCGGCCAGTCCCGCGTTGCCCAGCCGTGCCAGGGCGCCGCCCGAGGGCGCGAAGCCGAGGAGGAGATGGCGGCGGACGGCCGGGGCGCCGGCGACGCTCCGGTGGCAGGCGGCCAGGGAGGCGGCCAGGCGGCGTATCTGCCCGGACGGGGCCTCCAGGAGCGAGGGGACGGGTTCCAGAGCGGGGGCGACCGTCACCCGGCCCGCGGGATCGCCGGGGAGGCGGCCGCCCGCGGAGAGCCCGGCGCGCAGCCGCCGCAGCAGGTGCAGGAAGCGGCGCGCCTCCGGGGGCGTCTCCTCGCCCGCCACGGTGACCGAGTCCGAGGCCGGCGGGAAGGCGAGGGCAGGGTAGGGCATGGTCACCACCTCGCGCCGCCTCTTCCACGGTCGCCCCGGCCCTCCTCCCGCGCGGAAGCGCGTCCCGCCGCCAGGAAGCGCCGCCCGCGGCGGCCGTTGTCGGGCGCTGGAGGAAAAGCCCCACCGGATGGCGAAACCCACCGACAAAGTGGTCTATACCACACTGCATCAGCGACCATCGGGTCGGGGGCGACGCGGCCGGATGAAAGGCGTGGCGGACCGTCGGGGCCACGGGACGCGGGGGCCGGGGAGGGGCCGGGTGGACGGCCCCCTGGATCCGGCGCGGCCCTACCACGAGCAGATCCTGCGGCGCCTGCTGGAGGCGGTGCAGAACGGCGAGTTGCCGGTGGGAGCGCGGCTTCCTTCGGAACGGCAGCTGGCCGAGCGCTTCGGCGTCAGCCGGATGACCGGCCGGCGCGCGCTGGAGGAGCTGGTGGAGCTGGGGCTGGCGGAGCGGCAGGTGGGGCGGGGCAGTTTCGTGGTGCAGGCGAAGGTGCGGCAGCAGCTGGAGGGCCTCACTTCCTTCACCGAGGACATGCGCGCGCTCGGCATGCGCCCGTCCAGCCGCGTGCTGGAGAGCGCGCCGCGCCTGCCAGACGGCGAGAGCCAGCGCCTGCTCGGCCTGCGGCGGGGCGAACGGGTCCTCTGCCTGAAGCGCCTCCGCCTCGCCGACGGGACGCCCATGGCCCTGGAGGTCAACCACCTGCCGCTGGGCCGCCTGCCCGGCCTGGAGGAGCTGGCGCGGGAGGAGCTGGAGGGCTCGCTCTACGAGCTGCTGGCCTCGCGCTGGGGACGGCGGCCGCTGAGCGCCACGCAGACGCTGGAGGCGGAGCTGGCCGCGCCCGAGGTGGCGCGGCTGCTCCAGGTGCGACCGGGGGCGCCGATCCTGCGCATCACGCGCCTGACCCGCGACCAGGACGGCATTCCCCTGGAATTCGTCCGGTCATACTACCGCGGAGACCGCTACCGCTTCCAGGCGGAGCTGCGGCGTCCGCAGGGTTAGCCGCGGGGAGCGGACGACGGAGGCCGCCGGCGCGGCCGGACCGGAAGGGGGTGGGGCTGGGCAGAGGGCGAGCGGTCGGGGAACGTCGGGGCGCGCCGGCGCCGCAGGCGGCGAACGGCGCGCGGTCCCGGAAGGAGGGACGCATCGCATGGCGGGTTACTCGATCTGGGTGGCGGCGCTCCTGGCTCTCTGGGCCTACGTCGGCATCGTCCTGCAACTCGGGCCCGGCCTCTGGTGGCAGGAGGCGCTCATCGCGGGTGCGGTGACGGGGATGATCGTGGGCGACCTGCCCCTCGGGCTGACCATCGGCGCCACGCTGACGCTCATGTCGCTGGGCCTCTGGACGTACGGCGGCGCCACCATCCCGGACTTCCAGACGGGCGCCATCATCGGTACCGCCGTGGGCGCCCTGGGCGGGGGCATGTCGGCGGGCCTGGCCGTGGCCATCCCCACCGCCCTGCTGATGACGCAGATGGACGTGCTGGGCCGCGCGGTCACCACCTTCTTCATCCACGCGGCGGACCGGTACGCCGAGGAGGGCAACCAGCGCGGCCTGGCTTGGATGCACTTCCTGGGCCAGATTCCCTGGGGCCTGACGCGGGCGATCCCGGTCTTTCTGGCGGTCTGGCTGGGCGCCGGGCCGATCCAGTCGCTGATCCACTCGCTGCCCGCCTGGTTCACCAACGGCATGATGACCACCGGCCGCATCCTGCCGGCGCTGGGCTTCGCGCTCCTGCTCTCGCAGCTGCCGCTGCGCAGGTACTGGCCCTTCCTGCTGCTGGGCTTCGTCCTCTTCGCCTACCTGAAGATGCCCGTGATCGGCATCGCGGTGCTGGCGGTGGCCGTCGGCTTCATCGTCAACATGCTTCAGCCGAGGGGGCAGTCCGATGTCTGAGCCCATGGAGAACCGCCCCGCGGAGACCGGCGGCGAGGGGCCCGTGGAGCTGGACCGGGCCACCCTCCGCAGCGCCATGTGGCGCCACCTGATCACCCTGCAGTGGTCGTGGAACTACGAGCGCATGCAGGCGCTCGGCTACTGCTACTCGATGCTGCCGGTCATCAACAAGGTCTACAGGAGCCGCGAGGAGCGTATCGCGGCCATGAAGCGGCACCTGGTCTTCTACAACACAAACCCGCAGGTGGGGTCGCCGCCCATCTTCGGCGCTACCGTGGCGCTGGAGGCGCAGAGGCAGGGCCAGGTGGTGGACAGCCTGAAGGTGGCGCTGATGGGGCCGCTGGCCGGCATCGGCGACACCATCCAGGCCATCCTCTACCGGCCCATCATCGCCGTCTTCGCTGCCTCCATGGGGCTGGCGGGCAGCCTGGGCGGCCCGTTCCTCATGTTCCTCTCCGGGCTGCTCTGGACGCTCTTGATGATCCCCCTCTTCTGGCTGGGCTACCGCGAGGGCGTGGGCCTGGCCACGCAGGTGGCCGAAGGCGGCCTGGTCACCCGTATCACCGACCTGGCGACGATGATGGGCATGGTGGTCATCGGCGGCTTCGTGCCCAGCATCATGGCCAAGGTGCAGACGCCGCTGGAGTTCACCCGCAAGCTGACGGTCCAGGGCAAGGTGACCGAGCAGGTGGTCAAGATCCAGTCGGTGCTGGACCAGATCGTGCCCTACCTGATCCCGGTGCTGCTGGTCGCCTTCGCCTACTGGCTGCTGCGCGGGCTGAAGCTCTCGCCGGTCTGGGTGATGGTCATCCTCTTCGTGGTCGGCTTCGGCCTGAGCGCCATCGGCGTGCTCTGAGGCGCGTCGTCGGAAAGCGTCGGCGGGGCGCGGTGGCGGGCGACCGCGCCGCGCCCCGCGCCGGGGGGCGGGCGGCTTTGGTGGGCGTGGTGCTGGTTTCGCACGGGCCGCTGGCGGCGGCTCTCAAGGCGGCGGCGGAGATGATCGTGGGCCCGCAGGAGCGGCTGGAGAGCGTGGGCATGGATCCGGCGGCCGATGTCGAAGCGCTGCGCGGGGAGATCGAGAGCGCGCTCGCCCGCGTCGCCGAGGGCGTGGAGGGTGGCCTCATCCTGGCCGACATGCTGGGGGGGAGCCCCTCCAACGCCAGCGGCTACGCTGCCCTGGCGGGGACGCCGGTGGTCTGCGGCGTCAACCTGCCCATGCTCCTGGAGGTCCTCCTGCGCAGGGAGGGCGCCACGCCCGGGGAACTGGCCGAGGTCGCCCTGGAGGCGGGACGGAGCGGGGTGGCCGACCTGGCGGCCCGGCTGCGCGGAGAGGATTCGTGAGGGCGGCCGGGCCGCGGGGCCGGCGGGGGCGGGGTCGGGAGAGGCGCCGAGGGAGGGAGCCTTCGTGGCCGTCGTGCACATGCGCATCGACAACCGGCTCATCCACGGCCAG
>JAIMAT010000031.1 GCA_023511835.1 Bacillota bacterium
CCGTGGGCGGCATGGAGATGGACGAGGCCGTCCAGCGCTGGTTTCGCCAGGAGCACGGACTGGTCGTCGGCCGGCCGACGGCGGAGCGCCTGCGCGTGGAGGTGGCGGCGGCACCCGGTGCCCAGCCCGCCGAGGAGCGGGTGAGCGTGGCCGGCGTCCACCTGGGCAACGGCCTCCCTGCCGTGGTGACGGTGCCGGCGGCGGAGCTGGCCAAGCCGCTGGCGGACGTGCTCGAGCGGATCGCCGAGAGCGTCACCCGGCTCCTGGGCGAGACGCCGCCGGAGCTGCTGGCCGACGTCTGGGAGGATGGCGGTCACCTGGTGGGGGGCGCCGCCCGGCTGCGGGGCTTGGCCGGCTACCTGGGCGAGCGGCTCCGCCTGCGGCTGCAGGTGCCCGAGAGTGCGCAGACGGCGACGGCCCAGGGGCTGGCGGCCGTGTTGCGCGGTTCCCAGGCGGCGCCCGGGCGGGCGGGCCTGGCCTACAGGACCGCCTGACGGGCGGGGCGTCCGGCCAGGACGAACCAGTCCGTGCCCTCGCGCACCACGTGGACGCGGGCGCCGGGGGCGTCGAAGTAGTAGAAGGCGGCTAGCAGCAGGCCCTGGCGGGCGGGACGGGCGTGCAGGTGCCCGTCCAGGACGTGGACCGCCTCGCCCGGCGCCAGCGGCAGCACGTGGCGCTCGCGCGCGCTCTCCAGCTCCAGCGCGCCGGGGCGCAGGGCCAGGCGCAGGACGCCGGGCATGACGCGCACCGCCTCCCGGGTTGATACCGCCGCGCCGGTCGCCGCCGGACCCTGCATGCCCATCCTCGCCTCCCGTCGCCTGGCCGACGCCCCGCGCGGGCGCCGCCTCTTCACCGCCACCCTTCGACGGCGTTAGGGTAGATTCCTGGCGAGAAGGCGGGGAGGCGAGGGAAATCGGGCGCCTGCGCGCGAGACGGCTCGACGCGGCCTGGTCGCGGGGGCTGGTCATCACCCTGGGCACCGGGCTCATCGCGCTGGGGGTCAACCTCTTCCAGGTTCCCTTCCGCATCGTGGACGGGGGCGTCAGCGGGGTGGGCGTCCTCCTGCTCCACACCCTGGGCGTGCCCGTCAGCGTCACGGTGGTGGCGCTCAACCTGCCCATCCTCGCCCTGGGCCTGCGCGCCCACGGCTACCGGTTCATCGCGCGCACCTTCCTGGGGATCGTGACGCTGGCCGGCTGGGTCCAGCTCACCTCCGGCCTCCCCAGCCCCACCCGCGACCCGCTCCTGGCCGCGCTCTACGCCGGCCTGCTGAGCGGGCTGGGCTCCGGCCTGGTCCTGCGGGCGGGCGGCTCCACCGGCGGTTCCGACACGCTGGCCCGCTCGCTCCAGCGCTGGTTCCCCTGGCCGGTGGGGAGCACGCTCCTCTGGACGGACATCGCGGTCATCGGCAGCGCCGGCCTCCTCTTCGGCGCGGAGCGGGCGCTCTACGGGGCGCTCTCGCTCTTCGTGGGCACGCGCGTGATCGACTTCCTTCTGGAGGGGGCGCGCTCCGCCATCGCCGCCTGGATCGTCACCGACCAGGCGGAGCCCGTCGCCCGGGCCGTCCTGGAGAAGCTGGAGCGCGGCGTCACGCGCATGGAGGTGGAAGGCGCCTACACCGGGCGCAGCCACGCCCTGCTCCTGGTGGTGGTGGCGCGCGAGGAAGTGGGCGAGCTCCGCCGCCTGGTGCGCCAGCTGGACCCGCGCGCCTTCATGGCACTGGGCGAGGTCTCCGAGGTGCTCGGCGAAGGCTTCCGGGCCGGCCTGCCCTGATCGCTTCGTCCGCCGCGGGGGCCGCTTCCGCCCCCTCCCTCCCCACGGCGGTCGCGGCGGCGCCGGCCAGTGCGGCCGGCCGCAGCACGGCCGCCACCAGCAACGCGGTCAGCGCCATCAGCGCCGCCCCGCCGCCCGCCACCGCCGCGCGCCCGGCGCCCGCCGCCCAGGTGAAGAGCGGCGGGCCCAGTGCCGCCCCGAAGAAGCGGGCGGTGCCGTACAAGGCGGTGATCACCCCCCGCTTGGCCGCGTCGACGCTCTCGGTCACCAGCGTGTTGACCGGCGAGAGGAGGAGGCCGTCACCGGCGCCCACCAGCGTGACCGCCGCCGTCAGCGTCCAGAGGCCGCGCAGCCAGTAGGAGAGGGCGAGGCCCGCGGCGGCTGCGGCCAGGCCGCCCAAGAGCAGCGGCAGGCTCCAGCGCCGGATGCGCTCGCGCAGCCAGGTGCCGGTCAGGAAGGAGAGAAGCGCCATGGTGCCCACGGGGACGGCCATGATCAGCCCCTTGACCAGGCCGCGGATTCGCCAGGAGGCTTCCAGCACGTCCGAGTAGTAGCTCAGGAAGCCGAAGAGGACGAGCAGGGCGACGAAGCCGACGGCGAAGAGAACGGCCAGCGGGCCGCCCTTGCTCGCGAGGACGGCCCGCAGATCCTCCAGGTAGCCGGCCGGCGGGCGCCTCCGATCCGCCGCCGCCGGACGGGACGTCGGGATGAGCCAGAAGACGGCCGCCGCGGCCGACCAGGCGGCCGCCGGATAAAAGAAGAAGGGCGCCATCCAGGCAAGCATGCCCAGCGCGGAGCCGATGACGGGCGCCGCCACCTTGCCGACGCCGTTGGAAGCCTCCAGGGTGCCCAGGACCTGCACCCGCCGGCCTCCCCGGTAGAGGTCGCCCGCCAGCGCCATGGCCACCTGGTAGGTGCCGCCGCCGCCCACGCCCTGGATCACGCGCCCGGCGACCAGCCAGGGGAATGGACGCGGGAAGGCCAGCGGTGCCAGGCCCGCCAGCAGCCCGCCCAGGCCGAAGAGGCCGAGGGCGGGAACGATGACCGCCTTGCGGCCGATCCGATCCGAGAAGTACCCTCCCAGCGGGATGACTAGCCCGGCCGTGACGGAGAAGGCGGTGATCAGGAGGCCGGCCTGGAATGCGGTCAGGTGGGCACCGCGCTGGATGGAGGGCAGGACCGGGATCAGAAGCGAGTTGGAGAGGACCATGCAGAAGGGCACCGAGACCAGCGCCAGAAGGGCGCCCACGCCAGGTGACCGCACCCGCAGAGCCTCCCTTTCCGCAAGGAATGGAAACGACGGTGACTAGTCTCTCCGGAAGGCCGGAAGCCGATCCCCGGGCGCAGCCGGGAGGGTCCAAGACGCTTTGGATCGCCCTGGCGCTGGTTCTCGCCGCCGTCCTGGGCTATGAGCTCCTCCAGTGGCCCGGCTTCCGGCTGCGCGAGGTGGAGGTGAGCGGGCTCCGGCTGCGCACCGCCGGCCAAGTGCTGCGCGAGGCGGGCCTGCGCTACCAGGTGCCGATCTGGCAGGTGCGGCCCTCCGGGATCGCGGCCCGCCTGGAGCGGGATCCGGTCATCGAGGGGGCGACGGTCCGCATCCTTTGGCCCGACCGCCTCTCCATCCGCATCGTCGAGCGGAGCCCGGTGGCGGCAGTGAGCGTCGCCGGGGGCGGCACCTGGTGGGTCGACCGTTACGGGGTGCCCTTCCTCGAACGGAACAGGACGGCCGGCCTGCCGCTGATCCGCCTGCCCGGCGACGTCCGCCCGGTGGCGGGCAGGCCGCTGGGGAGCGCGGCCGCACGCCCGGTCGCGCTGGCCGCGCTGCTGGCCGGGGCCGAGCCGCCGCTCGAATCGGTGGACGTCCACGGCGACGGCGGCCTCACCCTCTGGCTCCGGGCGGCGGACGGCGGCGGGAGCGCCGCGCGGCGGATCCCGGTCTGGGTCGACGTCGCCTCGCCGCCCAGCGAGGTGGCCCGGGAGCTGCTGGGCGTGCTGGCCGAGGCGAGGCGGCGCGGGCAGCTGCCGCTCTACGTCGACCTGCGCGCGCCGGGGCTGCCGGCGGTCGCCTGGCCGCCCAGGCCGCCCGCGCTGGCGCCGGCGTCGCCCCCGCCGGGGGGCTAAAGCGGTCGCGAAGGATGTCGAATTGGCTTCCAGGAAGCCGGCAGAAGGCAGGGTTTGCAAGGGACCCGGCGAAGGACTGCCGGTAGACCGGGAGTCGGGTCCCGCTTCCTGGGCGTGACGCACCCGGGGAACGACAGGTCCCGGGGAGGAGCGGAAGAAATTGCTGGAACTGGAACCTTCCGCATACAACTACGCCGTCATCAAGGTGGTCGGCGTCGGTGGCGGTGGTAGCAACGCTGTCAACCGGATGATCCGGGCCAGCCTGCACGGGGTCGACTTCATCGCGGTCAACACCGACGCGCAGGCGCTCGGTCTCTCCGAGGCCACGGAGAAGATCCAGATCGGTCAGAAGTTGACCAAAGGGCTGGGGGCCGGGGCCAACCCCGAGATCGGCAAGCGGGCGGCGGAGGAGTCGCGCGACCAGATCGCCGAGGCGCTGAAGGGCGCCGACATGGTCTTCATCACCGCGGGCATGGGCGGCGGGACCGGCACGGGTGCCTCGCCCGTCATCGCTTCCATCGCCAAGGAGCTGGGCGCCCTGACGGTGGGCGTGGTCACGCGGCCCTTCTCCTTCGAGGGAAAGCCGCGGGCGCAGGCGGCGGAGGCGGGTACGCGGGCGCTGCGCGAGCAGGTGGACACCCTCATCGTCATCCCCAACGACCGGCTGCTGCAGGTGGTCGACAAGAGGACCTCCATGCTGGAGGCCTTCCGTGTGGCCGACGACGTGCTGCGCCAGGGCGTGCAGGGCATCTCGGACCTGATCACCGTGCCGGGCCTGATCAACCTGGATTTTGCCGACGTGCGGACGGTGATGACCGAGACCGGCTCGGCCCTCATGGGGATCGGCGTCGCCTCGGGCGAGAACCGCGCGGCGGAGGCGGCCAGGACCGCCATCTCGAGCCCGCTCCTGGAGACCTCCATCGAGGGAGCGCGGGGCGTCCTGCTCAACATCACCGGCGACGCCAACCTGGGCCTCTACGAGGTGAACGAGGCGGCGGCCATCATCCAGCAGGCGGTCGACCCCGAGGCCAACATCATCTTCGGCGCGGTCATCGACGAGTCGCTCCACGACGAGATCCGAGTCACGGTCATCGCCACCGGCTTCGATACGGAGAAGCCCAGGGCGCAGGCACCGCTGGAGGAGCTGGACATCAAGCCCTTCGCCCGCCCCGACCTGGACATTCCGGCCTTCCTGAGGCGGCGGAGCCAGCTGGGCTGAGGAGGCTGGGAGGAGCCGGGGGCTGGCGAGGCGAATCGAAAGAGAGCCCCTCGCGGGGGGGCTGCGACGGTTGGCGAGGCCCCGGGGTGACAGGAGTCGCCCCGGGGCCTTCGCTATCCTCGCCGCGGGCCCGCAGGCATCGGTCGTCGGGCGCCGGCATATCCATCCGATGTTCCGGAGGGGCCCCATGGTCGTCTACCTGGACGTCTACTGGCTGGTCAACGCCGCGGTGGACACGGTCCTCCTGGAGGCCGCCGGCCGCCTGGCCGGGCTCCGCCCGCGGCCGCTGCGCGTGCTGGCCGCTGCCTCCCTGGGGGCGGGACTGGCCGTCGCCGGCGAACTCTCGCCCCTCCTGCGTCACCTGCGGCTGGCCTGGATGCTCCTGGTCTCCCTCTTCATGCTGCCCGTCGCCTTCGGATGGCACGGGCCCGCCGCCCTCCTCCGTCAGGCCGGCTACCTTTACGCCGGCGCCGCGGTGGTGGCGGGTACGGCGCTGGCACTGCCCGGGGTGCCGGCGAGCGGAGGACCGGGCTGGCTGGCGCTCCTGGTGGCGCTGGCCGCCGGCTCCCTGGCGTTGGAGCGGCTGGCCTGGGGCGGGCGACGCCAGTGGGCGCTCGCCCGCTGGCGCTGCGAGCTCCTTTTGGAGGAGGGCGGGCGTGCGCTGACGCTGGAGGCGCTGGTCGACTCGGGCGACACCCTGGTCGATCCCCTCAGCGGTCGGCCTGCGGCGGTGGTGGCGGCCGCGGCGCTGGAGAAGCTCCTGGGGCGGGAGGCGAGCGACTTCTTCCTGCACTGGGAGCGGGGCGCCAAACCGCCGGAACGCCTCGCCTCCGCCCTCTGCTGGCTGCCCTACCAGGGGCCGACCGAGGGCGGACTGCTGCCGGGCTGGAGGCCGGAACGCAGCGAGATCCGCCTGGACGGGGAGCGCATCGAGACCCAGCTGGTGGTGGCGGTGGTGCCGGCGCCGCCGGCCGCTGGCAGGGGCGTGGAGGCGCTGGTGCCCGCCGCGGCGTTGACGGGGAGGAGGGTGGTGCGGTGAACCTCTGGCTGCGCGCACGGCGCGCCTGGGCTGCCGCCTGGGTGCGGCTCTGGGCGAGGTTGGGCGGGCGCGAGGCCCTCGGCTACCTGAACGGAAGTGAAAGTCTGCCCCCGCCGCTCAGCCGGGACGAGGAGGCGGAGCTGATCCGCCGCCTGGAGGACGGCGACGACTCGGCTCGCACGCCGCTCATCGAGCGCAACCTGCGCCTGGTGGTCTACATCGCGCGCAAGTTCGACAACACGGGCGTGGGCGTGGAGGATCTGGTCTCCATCGGCAGCATCGGCTTGATCAAGGCGGTACGCAGCTTCGACCCTGGCAAGCGGATCAAGCTGGCCACCTATGCCTCCAAGTGCATCGAGAACGAGATCCTCATGTACCTGCGGCGGAGCGCGAAGACGCGGAGCGAGGTCTCCTTCGACCAGCCGCTCAACGTCGACTGGGACGGCAACGAACTGCTCCTGGCCGACGTCCACGGCACCGACCAGGACATGATCTACCAGAGCGTGGAAGAGCAGGTGGACCGCGCCCTCCTGCGCAGGGCGCTGGCCCGCCTGAGCGGCCGCGAGCGCAAGATCATCGAACTGCGCTTCGGCCTGCGGGACGGCGTCGAGTACACGCAGAAGCAGGTGGCCGACCTGCTGGGCATCTCGCAATCCTACATCTCTCGCCTGGAGAAGCGGATCATGCGCCGACTGCGCAAGGAGATCCTGGCCATGGAGTGAGACGGGGAGGACCGCCCGCGGAGAGCCGGCCCGCGCGGAGCGCGGGCCGGCTTTTTGCGCACGTATAAAACAAAAGATTCTCGCACAGGCTCCCTTCCGGATCGGCAATCCGTCGCCGGGAGGCGGGGCCCGCGCCCCGCTTCCGGCACGGGGGCGAGGCCCGCCCTGGAGGGCACGACCGTGGCGAACAAAGTGGAGATCTGCGGGGTCAATACTTCGGAGCTGACCGTACTCAGCAACGAGCAGATGCGCCAGCTCTTCGAACGCATGCAGCAGGGCGACCGCAAGGCGCGCACGGAGCTGGTTCAGGGCAATCTGCGGCTCGTCCTGAGCGTCATCCAGCGCTTCAACAACCGCGGCGAGCCGGCGGACGACCTCTTCCAGGTCGGCTGCATCGGCCTGATGAAAGCGATCGACAACTTCGACCTCTCGCAGAACGTCCGCTTCTCCACCTACGCCGTCCCCATGATCATCGGCGAGATCCGCCGCTACCTGCGCGACAACAACGCCATCCGCGTCAGCCGGTCGCTGCGGGACATCGCCTACCGGGCGATGCAGGCGCGCGACCAGCTGACGCACCGCAACGGGCGCGAGCCCAGCGTGGAAGAGGTCGCCCGCGAGCTGGGCGTCCCCGCGGACGAGGTGGCGCTGGCCATGGAGGCCATCCAGGAGCCCATCTCCCTCTTCGAGCCCATCTACGACGACGGCGGCGATCCCATCTACGTCATGGACCAGGTGGGCGACGAAAGCGAGTCGGACGCGCGCTGGGTGGAGAACCTGGCCCTGCGCGAGGCCATGGAGAAGCTGGGCCGGCGGGAGCGGCAGATCCTCCAGCTCCGTTTCTTCGCCGGCAAGACGCAGATGGAGGTGGCCGAGGAGATCGGCATCTCCCAGGCCCAGGTCTCGCGGCTGGAGAAGGCGGCGCTCCTCCAGATGCGCCGCCACATGTGAGGCGTCCCCCCGGCGCCTCCGGGCGCGACGCGTGGAAGGTGGTGGGCGAGGCTGATGGCGGAAGAGGCGGGGACGGGCGGACGGCGGCCGCCGCGCGCGGCGCGGCTGGGCGAGGTGGCCGGCGCGCTGGCGCTGCTGGCGGCGACAGGGCTGCTCCTGGGCGGTCCGCTGCGCGGCGCGGCGGCCGGGACGGCGCTGGTGGCCGCGCGCGGCGGGCCGGCCGGGGTGGTCCAGCTCCACTTCGTGGCGGCCAGCGACACGCCCGCCGACCAGCGTCTCAAGCAGGAGGTGGTGCGCGCCCTCCTTCCGGTGATCGTGCGCGAGCTCTCGCCGGCCGGGCTTCCCGCCGGCGGGCGCGGGAGCGAGGTACTGCTGGAGCGGGCCCGGCAGCGGAGCGGCGAATGGGCGCGCCTCGCCCGCCAGGTGCTGCGCCGGGCGGGCTCCCGGGAGGGCGTGGAGGTGGTGGTAGGCCGGTACGCCTATCCGGCCAAGCGCTCCGGCTCCCTCTGGCTGCCCGCCGGCGTCTACCCGTCGGTGGAGGTCCGGCTGGGCCCGGCCCGCGGCCACAACTGGTGGTGTCTCCTCTTCCCGCAGCTCTGCCTGCCTCTGGCGGGCGACCTCCCCGCCGGCGGCGCCTCTCCGGCGGCGCCGGTGCGCGGGGACGGGACGGCGGTGGCGGCGCTGGCGCCGGCGGAGCCGGTCACGGCCGGCGGCACCGGGGACGTCCAGCTGGCGTTCCGCCTGGACGACGGCGCGGCGACGGGGGGCGAGGAGCGGCCGCGCTTCCGCCTGGCGCTCTGGGAGTGGCTCAGAGGCGTGGAGCCGCGGCTCGCGCGGGCGGTCGAGCGGAGCCGCTTCCTCATCGCCGAACCCTGACGCCGCGACGCGCCGCCCGGGGCGCGCGCGCGGTTCAGCCGGAGCCGGGGGGCGCATAGGCTTTCCCGGGAGGGAGGGCCCGTGCGCCTGCGCACCTCGGACATGCGGGAGCGCGACGTGATCGACGTGCTCACCGGCCGGCGGCTGGGCAACGTGGAAGATCTGGACATCGACGTGGAGACGGGCCGCGTGCGCGCCCTGATCATCCCGGGCGAGCGGCGGCTCCTCGGCTTTCTGGGGACGGGCGGCAAGGAACTGCGCATCCCCTGGTCGGCGGTCCAGGTTGTCGGCGAGGACGCGATTCTGGTCCGCGGCGAGCAGGTGGCGGCGAGCGAAGGGGGAAAGGAAGGGCTCTGGGGCGGTCCGGAGACGGACGACCCGGGAGGCGATCCCCATCGGCGAGGAGGAGTTCCCCGTCCCTGAGCCGGCCCTCCCCGAAGTGCCGGCAGCCTTCGCCTGGGAGCGGCGCCACGGCCTGCTGCTCCTGCGCGCCTCCGCGCTGGAGGCGGCGGGTGTGACCGCCGCCTTCTCCACGCGCCTCGGGGGAGTGAGCCAGGGGGCCTACGCCAGCCTCAACCTGAGCCGCGGCACCGGCGACCGGCCGGAGGCGGTGGAGGAAAACCGGCGCCGCTGGCTGGCGGCGCTGGGCGAGGGCTGGCGGCCGGCCTGGCTCTCCCAGGTCCACGGCGCGCGCGTGGTGGAGGCGGGCCGCGAAGAGGCGACGGTCCCCGAGGCGGACGCGCACTGGACCGGCGAACGGGGGCTTCTGCTCGGCGTCCTGGCGGCCGACTGCGTGCCGGTCCTGGTGGCCATGCCCTCCCCTGCGGGCTGGCTGGTGGGCGCCGCCCACGCGGGCTGGCGGGGGACGGCCGCCCGGGTGGCGGCCGCGCTGGTGGAGGCCATGCGCGGTGCCGGCGGCCGGCCCGAGCTGGGCAGGGCGGCCATCGGCCCTTCCATCGGTCCCTGCTGCTACGAGGTGGGCGAGGAGGTCCAGGAGGCGCTGGCCCGCGCCTATCCCGGCGCGCCGCTGCGCCTGCGCGCGCCCGGCCGCGATCACGTCGACCTCTGGGAGGCCAACCGGCGGGCGCTGGTGGAGGCGGGCCTGCCGGAGGAAGGCGTCGACGTGGCCGGCCTCTGCACCCGCTGCCATCCCCAGCTCTTCTACTCCTACCGCGGCCAGGGCCGGACGGGCCACATGGCCGCCTCCGTGGGCATCCTGCCGGGCGGCCCTGCGCCTGGACGGGCGGCGCTCCCCGGCGCGCGGGCGGCCGGGGCGGAACGGCAGGTGGAGCGGGCGTCGGGTTCGATACAATACGCAGGGTAAGACGGCCCGGCAGCGGGAGGGCGTGCAGGCGGCCGGCGGAGGTGGGAAGCCATGGCTTGGTGGGCGCGCATCCTCGACTTCATGGGCTTCGAGGTGGGCGAGGAGGAGGCGGCGGCCGAGGAGGAGTCCGCTGCCTACGGGGGCCGCTCCGGCGAGGCGCGCGCCGCGGCTCGCGCGGAGGTCCGCCGGGCGGGCGGCGAGCCGCGGGCCGTGCCGGGCCGGCGCGCCGCGCGGGCGGGGGCGCTGGTGCCGCTGCCCGTGGCCGAGGCGAGGCCCACACGCCTGGGCGTCTTCCGGCCCCGGCTCTTCGACGACGTCCAGCCCATCGCCGACGAGCTGAAGGGCGGCCGCGTCTGCGTGGTCAACCTGGAGGCCAGCGAGCCGGAGGCCTCGAGGCGGATCCTCAACTTCCTGAGCGGCATCGTCTATGCGGTGGAGGGCGAGATCTTCCGCATCGGGCCGACCGTCTTTCTGCTGACGCCGGCCAGCGCGGAAGTGGTGGGCCAGGCGGAGCCCTGGGTGCCCGAGCGCTAGACGGCGCCCAGGCGGCCCGCGGTGGGAGGGGTGACTGCCGTTCTTCTGCTCGTCGAGATTCTCGACCGTACGGTCAACCTGTTCATCGGGATCCTGGAGATCCTGATCGTGGTGCGGGCGCTCCTGAGCTGGTTCGAGCCGCCCGGCTACCGCTCCTGGTTCTATCGCCTGCAGAGGCTGGTCTGGGCGCTGACCGAGCCGGTGCTGGCGCCGGTCCGGAGCTGGATGCGACCGGTGGGGATCTTCGACCTTTCGCCGCTGGTGGTGCTGCTGGGGCTGATGCTCATCCAGCAGTACGTCTGGCGGCCGCTGGTGGGGATGCTCTTCCGGATCCTGTAGAGGGTGCGGGAAAGGAGAGGCGCCTAAGCGGGGCGCCGCCGCACCCGATAGGAGAGGGGGGTGATCCGGGATGCCACTCACTCCGCTCGACATCCACAACAAGGAGTTCGACCGCTCCTTCCGAGGCTACAGCATCGACCAGGTGGACGAGTTCCTGGACGAGGTCAACCGCGACTACGAGGCGGCGCTGCGGGAGCTGAACGCCCTGCGCGAGCAGGTGGCACGGCTGACCGCGCGCGTCAAGCAGTACGAGGACCTGGAGGAGACGCTGCGCAACACGCTGGTGATGGCCCAGAAGACGGCCGAGGAGATGCGGGAGAACGCCCGCCGCGAGGCCGAGGTGATCGTCCGCGAGGCGGAACAGGAGGCGCGCGACCGCCTGCGTCGCGCCGACGAAGAGGTGGCCGAGCGGCGCCGCCAACTGGAGGAGCTGGATCACGACGTGGAGGCCTTCCGGGCGCGCGTGCGCTCCCTGCTGGAGAGCGAGCTGGCCATCCTCAACGGCGACTGGGGTCACCCCTGGCGGGAGGCAGCCCAGGCCCGGCGCGAGGCGGCCGCGGGCTCGACGGCGGTTGACAAGCACGAGAGCGGCTCACTATAGTGACGCCAACCCGGGAGCCCGCCGCGAGGCGGGAGGGGTGGCGCCGCTGGCCGGGCGGTCAGGCGGTCGGTAGGGAGCCGCCCGCACGACGGTGCGCCCCGCACGTGGCGGGGCGGTTTTTTTGTTCCCGTGGCGCTCCCCGGTCGAAGGGAACGGTGATCCATGGACTGGAGCGACACGCTCAACCTGCCGAGAACGGATTTTCCCATGCGCGCCCGCCTCCCCGAACGGGAGCCGGCCATGCAGGAGCGCTGGCGGCGGGAGCGGCTCTATGAGCGGCTTCGCTCGGAGCGGAGCGGCCGCCCGCGCTTCGTGCTGCACGACGGTCCTCCCTACGCCAACGGCCAGATCCACATCGGGACCGCCATGAACAAGATCCTCAAGGACTTCGTGGTCCGGTACGCGAGCCTGCGCGGACGGGACGCACCCTACGTGCCCGGCTGGGACACCCACGGCATGCCCATCGAGCACCGCGCCCTGGAGGCGCTGGGCATCGACCGCCACGACCTGGAGCCACTGGAGCTGCGCCGCCGCTGCGAGGAGTTCGCGCGCGGCTTCATCGACGTGATGACCGCCCAGTGCGAGAGGCTGGGCGTTCTCGGCGACTGGGAGCACCCCTACGCCACCCTGGAGCCGGAGTACGAGGCCCGCCAGGTCGAGCTCTTTGGCGAGATGGCCCGCAGGGGCTACATCTACAAGGGGCTGAAGCCCGTCTACTGGTGCCCCGTCTGCGAGACGGCGCTGGCCGACGCGGAGATCGAGTTCCGCGAGACCCGCTCCCCCTCCATCTACGTCGCCTTCGACCCCGCCCCCGGGGAGACCCGGCTTCCCGCCGGCAGCCGGGCGGTGATCTGGACCACCACGCCGTGGACGCTGCCGGCCAACGAGGCGCTGGCGGTCCACCCGGACGGTGAGTACGTCGTCTGCGACACCGGCCGGGGCCCCCTACTGCTCGCCCGCCCGCGGGCGGCGGAGGCGCTGGCCGCCATGGGCATGGGAGCCGACGGCCACGGCGGCCAGGGCGAGCTCCGCGTGCTGGCCCGCTTCCGCGGCGCCGACCTGGAGGGGATGCTCTTCGTCCACCCGCTCTACCCGGAGCGGAAGGTGCCGGTGGTGCTGGCCGAGCACGTCACCATGGAGGAGGGGACGGGCATCGTCCACACCGCCCCCGGCCACGGCGAGGAGGACTTCGAGGTCGGCCAGCGCTACGGGCTGCCCGTGCTGGTGCCGCTGGACGGCCGCGGTCGCTACACCGAGGAGGGCTCGCCCTTCACCGGCCTCTTCTACCGAGAGGCCAACCCGCGCATCATCGGCGCCGTCGACCGGGCCGGCGCGCTCCTGGCCCAGGGCGAGGTGGAGCACAGTTACGCCCACTGCTGGCGGTGCAAGAACCCGGTCATCTGGCGGGCGACCGAACAGTGGTTCGCCTCGGTGGACCGTTTCCGCCAGCGCGCCCTGGAGGCGGTGGGGCGGGTAGAGTGGCTTCCAGGCTGGGGGCGCGAGCGGATGCTGCGCATGGTGGAGGGCCGCTCCGACTGGTGCATCTCGCGCCAGCGCGTCTGGGGCGTGCCGATCCCAGCCTTCTACTGCCGGTCCTGCGGCCACGTCCTCCTCACCGCCGAGTCGGTGGCCGCCGTGGCCGAACTCTTCCGCCGCGAGGGGTCGGACGCCTGGTGGCGGCGCGAGGCCGAGGAGATCCTGCCGCCGGGGACGCGCTGCCCCGCCTGCGGGGCCAGCTCGTGGCGGAAGGAGAGCGACACCATGGACGTCTGGTTCGACTCCGGCTCCAGCCACGCCGCCGTCCTCCGCCAGCGCGGGGAGCTGGCCTGGCCGGCCGACGTCTACCTGGAAGGAGGCGACCAGTTCCGCGGCTGGTTCCAGTCCTCGCTGCTGACCGCGGTGGCCGTCTACGGCGAGGCCCCCTACCGGCGGGTGGTGGCCCACGGCTGGGTGCTGGACGGCGAGGGGCGCGCCATGCACAAGTCGCTGGGCAACGTGGTGGCGCCCGAGGAGGTAGTCGACCGGTACGGAGCCGACGTGTTGCGCGTCTGGGTGGCCAGCTCCGACTACCGGGAGGACATGCGCATCTCCGACGCCATCCTGGAGCAGGCGGCGGACGCCTATCGCAAGGTGCGCAACACGCTCCGCTTCCTCCTGGGCAACCTCTACGACTTCCGGCCGGGCCAGGGCGAGGTGCGCGAGGAGCTGGACCTCTGGCTCCTGGCGCGCCTGGCGGAGGTGGCCGAGCGGGCGCGCGAGGCCATGGACCGCTACGACTTCCGGGCCGCCTTCGGCGAGCTGCACACCTTCTGCGTCAACGACCTGAGCGCCCTCTATCTGGATGTGAGCAAGGATCGCCTCTACACGCTGGAGCCCGGCTCGCCGCGCCGCCGCTCGGCGCAGGAGGCCATCTGGATCACCGCCTCCGCGCTGGCGCGGATCCTGGCCGTCTTCATCCCGCACACGGCGGAGGAGGCGTGGGAGCACCTGCCCCGTGCAGCCGGCCAGCCGGCCTGGGTCCAGCTGGCCGAGTGGCCCGGGGAGCTGGAGCGCTGGCGGGACCCCGGACGGCTGGCGCGCTGGCGCGAACTCCTCGCCGTCGGCCAGGAAGCCGCGCGGGCGCTGGAGGAGGCCCGCCAGTCGCGGCGGATCCAGCGCTCGCAGGAGGCGCTCCTGCGCATCCGCGCCCGGGGCGAGCGCCGTGCGCTCCTGGAGGAGGCGACGCCGCTGCTGCCCGAGCTCTACCGCGTGGCGGCGGTGGAGGTGGTCGAGGCGGCGGAGGGGGAGAGCGACGCCTGCGAGGTGGAGCGGGCGCCGGGGGCGAAGTGCGACCGATGCTGGAACGTGCGTGAAGACGTGGGCCGCGACCCCGGCTACCCGGGCGTCTGCGGCCGCTGTGCCGGCGTCCTCCGGGCGCTGGGCGTCCCCCCGCGGGAGGCGGGCGGAGCGGGCGCCCCGGCGGCGGGGGAGCGCGCCGGCGGCGAGGAGGGGGGAAAGGCGTGATCGAGGTCGGCCAGCCGGCCCCCGACTTCCGGTTGCCCGCCACCCGCGTCGGCGAGGTGGCGCTCTCGGATTTCCGGGGGCAGAACGTCTACCTCATCTTCTATCCGAAGGACAACACCCCGGGCTGCCAGCGCCAGCTGAGCGCGGCCCGGGACGCGTACGAGGAGTACCGCCGGCTGCGCACGGCCGTGCTGGCGGTCAACCCGGGGAGCCTGGCCTCGCACGAGCGCTGGAGCGAGCGCGAGGGCTTCCCCTTCCCCATCGCGGTCGACGCCGACCGCTCGGTGGCGGCGGCCTACGACGCGCTCAAGGAGAACGGCACCAGCATCCAGCGCACCGTCTACCTGATCGACGGGCGGGGCGTCGTCCGCTACGCCAAGCGCGGCATGCCCTCCACCGAGGAGCTGCTGGAGCGCCTGGACGCCATCAACGCCGCCGGTCCGGAGGCGTAGGGCGGAGCGCCCTGCGGGGCGGTCGCCGGCGGATGGAGGGCTTCCTCCCCGGAGAGCCTACGGCCGGGGAGGGAGCCTTCATGTACCCCCGGGCGGAGAGGCTCCGCCGGCGCATCGAGGCGGAGATGGCCTCGCTCCGCCACCGCCTGGAGGCGGTGGAGTCGGGGCTGGGCCGGAGCCAGGGCGAGGCGCTGGGCGAGCTGTCCACCTACGACAACCATCCCGCCGACATCGGCGACGAGACGTTTCAGCGGAGCCAGGACGTGGCCTACCGCAACCGCTGGGAGCGCCGGCTGGAGGAGCTCGAGGCGGCGCTCCGGCGCATGGACGAGGGCACCTACGGCTACTGCGAGCGCTGCGGGCGGCCCATCGAGATCGGCCGCCTGGAGGCGGCGCCCGAGGCGCGGCTCTGCGCCTCCTGCCAGCGGGCGGCCGAGGCGAAGGCCGAGGCGGGAGGCGAGCGGCGGCGCCCGGCGGAGGAGGCCTGGCTCGCCCCGCCCTGGGGCGCCTCCGCGGCGCGGGCGGGGGCGGCCGAGCGCGCCTACGACGCCGAGGAAGCCTGGCACGACGTGGCCCGCTACGGCACCTCGGACACCCCGCAGGACGATCCGCAGATGGCGGAGCACGGGCGGCTGGGAAGCTTCGAGGGAGAGGAGGAGCCGCCGGAGGGTTGAGCGCCCGCGCGGCGCGGGCGCCGGGCGGGAGCCCCCGCGGGGCCGTGCTAGAATAGCGCGGTCGAGGAGGGGGCGGGTTGACCTTCGCCTGGGTGGCCGCGCTGGTCCTGGCGGCCGACTGGCTGAGCAAGGCGGCGGTCCGGCAGTGGATGGTGCCGGGCCAGTCGATCGCCGTCCTGCCGGGCTTCTTCTATCTCACCTACACGCGCAACTCGGGCGCGGCCTTCAGTCTCTTCCAGGGGGGTAGCGCCTGGCTGGCGGGGGTGACGCTGGTCATCTCGGCCGTCGTCGTCCTCTTCGCGCTCCGCCAGGGCCGCGGCCGGCCCTGGCTCCAGGTGGCGCTGGGCCTGATCCTGGGTGGCGCCCTGGGAAACCTGACGGACCGCCTCGCGCGCGGCTGGGTGGTCGACTTCCTGGACTTCCGCGTCTGGCCGGTCTTCAATCTGGCCGACAGCTCGGTGGTGGTCGGAGCGCTCCTGCTGGCCTGGCAGCTCCTGGCCGGCGAAGAGGCGGGGCGCCCGCGCGCCTGAGCCGGAGGTGGGGGCCACGACGCTCTGGTGGAGGGAGGTCGACGCCGCCGCCGCGGGCCAGCGCCTCGACCGCTGGCTGGCCGCGCAGCCCGAGCTGGAGGCCAGCCGCAGCGAGGTGCAGCGCTGGCTGAAGGAGCGGCGCGTGGAGGTGGACGGGCGGCCCGCGCGCGCCTCGGAGCGGCTGCGGCCGGGGAGCCTGGTCCGCGTCGACCGCCCGGCGCCGCGCCTGCCCGCCGTGCGCCCGCAGGAGCTCCCCCTGGAGATCGTCTACGAGGACGAGGAGCTGCTCGTGGTCAACAAGCCGCGCGGCCTCGTCGTCCACCCCGCCCCCGGCCACCGGGAGGGCACCCTGGTCAACGCCCTCCTGGGCCGGCTCGCCTCGCCGGCGGAGATGGGCGACCCTGTCCGGCCGGGCATCGTCCACCGCCTCGACCGGGAGACCACCGGCCTCCTGGTGGTGGCGCGTACCGCGCGCAGCTTCCAGCGGCTCGAGGCCATGGTGCGCGAGCGCAGGATCCGGCGCGAGTACCTCGCCCTGGTCCACGTGCCGCCCGGCGCCGCCGCACGGCTTCCGGAGCGGGGACGCGTGGAGGCGCCGGTGGGCCGCGACCCGGTCCACAGGCAGCGGATGGCCGTGGTGGAGGGAGGGCGGCCGGCCGTCACCCACTTCCGGCTCCTGGAGCGCCTGGGCGACGCGGCCCTCCTCCGGCTGCGGCTGGAGACGGGCCGGACGCACCAGATCCGGCTCCACATGAGCTTCGCCGGCTTTCCGGTGCTGGGCGACCCGCTCTATGGCGGGCGGGCGGCGCTGGAGGCCGGGCGGGCGCTGGGGCTGGGCGGGCAGGCGCTGCACGCGGCCCTGCTGGCCTTTCCGCATCCGCTGGACGGGCGCCCCCTCCGCTTCGAGGTGCCGCCGCCGGAGGACTTCCTGGGGGCGCTGGAGGAGCTCCGCCGGCGGCAGGCGGGCCGGGAGGCGGCCTTCGCCACCGGGCGGCCCGGCGGCGGCCCGGGGAAGGCAGGGGACGGACGGGCGGCGGAGAACCGCCCTGCTTCAGGGCAGGGCGAGGAGGGAGAGGGAGAGCATGGTCCTCCAGCAGAAGGCGCTGATCATGGACCAGGAGGCGCTGGAGCGGGCGCTGCGGCGGATCGCGCACGAGATCGTGGAGCGGAACGAGGGGACGCAGGACCTGGTCCTGGTGGGCATCCGTAGGCGCGGCGTGCCCATGGCGGAGCGGATCGCGCGCTACGTCGAGGAGTTCGAGCACGTCCGCCTGCCCATCGGCATCCTGGACATCACGCTCTACCGCGACGACCTCTCGCTGAAGAGCGAGCGCCCCACCGTCAGCGAGACGCGCATGCCGGTGGAGATCACGGGCAAGACGGTGGTCCTCTGCGACGACGTGCTCTACACGGGGCGCACCGTGCGGGCGGCGCTGGACGCCCTGATGGACCTGGGACGGCCGGCGCGCGTCCAGGTGGCGGTCATCGTCGACCGCGGGCACCGGGAGCTGCCCATCCGCGCCGACTACGTGGGCAAGAACGTGCCCACCTCCCGGCGGGAGGTGATCGAGGTCCGCCTGGAGGAGGTCGACGGGCGGAACGAGGTGGCCATCATGGAGCTGAGCGAGTGATGGAGCCGCTGATCCGCCTGGAGGAGGCGCTCTCCCTGGAGCGCCGCGAGGTGCGCGACCTCTACCGCCGCTACGTCAACCCCGGCATGGCCACACTCCTGGCCACCGTCGGCTTCGACCGCCGCTACGCCCGCGCCAGCGGCGTCTCGGTCTGGGACGCGGAGGGGAACGAGTACTGGGACTTTCTGGGTGGTTACGGCGCGGTCAACCAGGGGCACAACCACCCCCGCATCCTGGCTGCGCTGGAGGCGGTGCGCGAGGCGCCCAACCTGCTCCAGGCGACGCTCTCGCCGCTGGTGGCCGCGGTGGCCCACAACTTGGCCCAGATCACGCCGGGCGAGCTGAGCCGGAGCTTCTTCTGCAACAGCGGCGCCGAGGCGGTGGAGGGGGCGCTCAAGCTGGCCCGGGCGGCCACGGGCAAGCGCCGCATCCTCTACGCCGAGGGCTCCTTCCACGGCAAGAGCTTGGGGGCGCTCTCGGTGACCGGGCGGAGCAAGTACCAGGAGCCCTTCCGGCCGCTCCTGCCGGAGACCTACGCCGTCCCTTACGGCGACCTGGAGGCGATGGAGGCGGCGCTGCGCCGGCGCGACGTGGCGGCGGTCATCCTGGAGCCCATCCAGGGCGAGGGCGGGGTGATCGTGCCGCCCGAAGGCTACCTGCGCGGCGTGCAGGAGCTCTGCCGCCGCTACGACGCGCTGCTGGTGCTGGACGAGGTGCAGACGGGCCTGGGGCGGACGGGGCGCCTCTTCGCCTGCGAATGGGAAGGGGTGGCGCCCGACGTCCTCTGCCTGGCCAAGTCGCTGGGCGGCGGCGTGATGCCGGTGGGGGCCTTCATTACCACCCCCCAGGTCTGGGATCGCGCCTACGGCGGCATGGACCGGGCGCTCCTGCATACCTCCACCTTCGGCGGCAACGCGCGGGCCATGGCGGTGGCGCTGGCCGCCATCGAGGTGGTGGTGGAGGAGAACCTGCCCGAGCGGGCGCGCGAGCGCGGCGAGCAGGCGCTGGCCGGGCTGCGCGCACTGAAGCGCCAGTTCCCCGGCATGATCCGGGACGTGCGCGGGCGCGGCCTGCTCATCGGCGTGGAGTTCGAGAAGCCGACCCGGGGGCTGGCCGAACGCCTGACGGGGGGGCTGATCAACCGCGCCGCGGCCGAGTTCGGCGGCGCGCTGGTGGCCGCCCGGCTCCTGGAGCGCTACCGGATCATCACCGCCTACACGCTCAACAACCCCAACGTCATCCGCTTCGAGCCCCCGCTGGTGGTCACCGAGGAGCAGATCCGCCGCACGCTCAACGCGCTGCGCGCGGTGCTGGAGGAGCACCGGAGCTTCTTCGGGCTGGCGGCGGGCGCCGTGCGCAGCGCGCTGGGCGAGCGCCTGCGCCGCGGCTGAGGCGGGACCGGCGGTGGGCTGGAACGGGCACTGGGACAGCGACGCCGTCGCCCTGGTCTGGAGCCCCGAGCTGCTGGACTACCGCTTCGGCGAGGGCCACCCCTTCGACTCGCGGCGGCTGGAGCTGCTCCTCGACCTTCTGCGGAGCGCCCGCCTCCTCCCGGAGCGCGACCTGCTGCCGGCGCGGAGGGCGCGCCGGGAGGAGCTGGAGGTGGCCCACGACGGCGAGTACCTGGCGGCCCTGGAGCGCATGAGCCGCTCCGGCGCCGCCGAACCGGGCGCGGGCGAGCGCTACGGGCTGGGGACGGAGGACAACCCGGTCTTCCCCGGCATGGCGGAGGCGGCGGCCTGGGTGGCGGGGGGCGCGCTGGAGGCGGCCGACGCCGTCGGCTCCGGCCGCCTCCTGCACGTCTTCCACCCGGCGGGCGGCCTCCACCACGCGCGGCGCGGACGCGCCTCGGGTTTCTGCCTGGTCAACGACGCGGTGCTGGCGGTGGAGCGGCTGCGCCGGGCCTGGGGGATGCGGGTGGCCTACGTCGACCTGGACGCCCATCACGCCGACGGCGTCCAGGCGGCCTTCGAAGAGGCGGGCGACGTGCTCTTCATCTCCCTCCACGAGACCGGGCGCTACCTTTTTCCCGGCAGCGGCTTCCTCGACGAGCGCGGGCGGGGGGCCGGGGCGGGCCGGATCTGGAACGTACCGCTGGACGCCTACACCGAGGACGCCTCCTGGATCGAGGCTTTCCGGCGTGTGGTTCCGCCGCTCGTGGAACGGTTCGCGCCCGACGTGCTGGTCAGCCAACATGGTGCCGACGGCCACCGCCTCGACCCGCTGACGCACCTGGCGCTGACCACCGAGAGCTACCGGGTGGCGGGCGAGTCGCTCCACCGCCTGGCGCACGAGCTCTGTGACGGGCGCTGGCTCGCCCTGGGGGGCGGCGGCTACGCGGTCTGGGAGGTGGTGCCGCGGGTCTGGGCGCTCCTCTGGTCGGAGATGAGCGGCCGGCCGCTGCCGGAGCGCCTCCCGGAGGCCTGGCTCCAGCGCTGGCAGCCGTTCAGCCCGGTGCCGCTGCCCGGGAGCTTTCTCGACCCGGGGTCCGGCGAGCCGGGCGCCTTTCCTCCCATTCCGCGCCGCGCCGCCATCGAGGCGATCAACCGGCGGACCGTCGACCGGCTGCTGGCCGGCCCACGGCTCTCAGGGGGCGCCGCCCTCCCCGGGCCCGAAGGGGGGCCCGGGGGCGGCGGGCGCTGAGGCCGCCAGGGCCCGCAACTCCGCCTCCAGCGTCGGGTCCGGCCGGACGGCCAGCGTCCGCTCGCGGCGATAGAGGACGAAGCCCGGCGGCGCCCCGTGCGGCTTCCAGACATTCTGCCGCTCGGTCCAGTCCACCTCCACCTGCCCGGCGCCCGCGGCGCGCGAGTGGAGCGCGGCCAGCACCGCCGCCTCCAGGCGCGTCCGCTCGGGGGGCAGCTCCCGCCCGCGCACGGGCAGGAGGACGTGGGCGCCGGGGAGGCCGCGGGCGTGAAACCAGAGGTCGCGGGGGCGCGCCAGGCGCATGGTCAGCTCGTCGTTCTGGCGGTTGTTGCGGCCGAGCCAGATCTCCCAGCCGTCGTGGGAGAGGAGGCGGAGCGGCGCCGGCCCGGCGGGAGGGCGGCCTCGCCCGCGCGCCGCGGCAGCGGCCGCGCGCCGCCGGGCGGGGTCCGGGCGCAGAAGCCCCTCGGCCTCCATCTCTTCCTCCACCTGGCCCAGCTCGGCCAGGTCGGCCGCCTGCTCCAGGCCGAGAAGCACCGACTCCAGGTAGCGGGCGCGCCGCTCCCCCGCCTCCAGCGCCGGCAGGAGCACCTCGCGGCGGCGGAGCGCCTTGCGGTAGCGCTGGAAGAGGCGCTTGGCGCGACCCACGGCCGTCTCGCCCGGCGCCAGCCGGAGGAGGCGCGGGCGCATCTCCGGGTCGAAGTAGTCGGCCACCTCCGCCTCCGTCACGCCGGGCGGGAAGGCCGCGGCATGGGCGAGGAGAAGCTCGCCCTCGCGCCGCCACTCCTCCAGGGGCTCGGTCTCGGCCAGCTCGCGGCGCTGCGCCTCGAGCCTCCTGTGCCACCGCTCCAGCTCCGCGCGGAGCGGCGCCGCCAGGCGGGCGCGCCGCCGTTCCAGC
>JAIMAT010000032.1 GCA_023511835.1 Bacillota bacterium
CCCGGCCGGCCAGCCGGCGGACGCACCGTGCGGCGCGGTCCACCGTCAGGCGGGCGACGGCCTCGGCGAGCGGGTCGGAGGCGGAGGCGGTCCGCTTCCTGGCGCGGATGAGCGCCGACTCGGCGGCGTAGGTCTCGATCACCATGTCGGCGAAGGCGCCCAGCAGCTCCTGCTCCTCCTCGAGCGCCTGCCCGTACCGCTCCACCGCCAGGCCGGCCGCCATGAGCGCCGCCTTCTTCAGCGCCTCGACGCGCCAGGCCTCCTCCTCCAGCGGCCGGTCGAAGAAGGCCGGGCGGCGCAGGCCGGGCAGCTCCTTCTGCAGGCCCTGGACCGCCTGCAGCAGCGGCAGCCGCCCCTGCATGGCGCGCCGGAGCAGCGTGTCGGGGATGGTCAGGCGGTTGATCTCGTTGGTCCCCTCGAAGATGCGGTTGATGCGCGCGTCCCGGTAGGCCCGCTCCACCTCGTACTCGCGCATGTAGCCGTAGCCGCCGTGGATCTGGACGGCCTCGTCGACGACGTAGTCGAGCACCTCGGAGCCGAAGACCTTGACGGCGGCGCACTCCAGCGCGTACTCGGCGGTGGCGCGGGCGGGGTCGGCGGCGCGGCTGCGCGCCAGCTCCGCGTCGATCAGGCCGGAAGTCCGGTAGACCATCGCCTCCAGCGCCCAGGTGCGCGCCTCCATCTCGGCCAGCTTCTCCCGGATGAGGCCGAAGCGGGCGATGGGCCGGCCGAACTGCTCCCGTTCCAGCGCGTAGCGCGCGGCGATGTCCAGGAGGCGCTTGGAGGAGCCGAGGGCGCCGGCGGCCAGGGTGAGCCGGCCGATGTCCAGCACCCCCAGCGCCACCCGGTGCCCCTTGCCCGGCTCGCCCAGCAGGTTCTCCACGGGCACGTGCGCCCCCTGGAGGATGAGCGGGCGGGTGGAGGAGCTGCGCAGGCCCATCTTGTCGTACTCGGGCCCGGTGGAGACGCCCGGGAAGGACCGCTCCACCAGGAAGGCGGTGAAGCCCGCCCCCTCCAGCTGCGCGAAGACGGTGAAGAGGTCGGCGATGCCGGCGTTGGTGATCCACTGCTTCTCGCCGTCGAGGATGTAGCTCTTCCCGTCGTCGGAGAGGCGGGCCGTGGTCCGCGCGTGGAGCGCGTCGGAGCCGTAGCCGGGCTCGGTCAGCGCGTAGGCGGCGATCCACTCGCCCGTGGCCAGCCGGGGCAGGTAGCGTCGCTTCTGCTCCTCGTTCCCGAAGAAGACGAGAGGAAGCGAGCCGATGCCCACGTGCCCCCCGTGGGTGACCGCAAAGCCGCCGCTGGGCGCCACTGCCTCGCTCACCAGCGTGGCGCTGCTCCGGTCCAGACCGAGGCCGCCGTAGGCCTCGGGGATCTCCAGGCCCAGCAGGCCCAGCTCGCCGGCCCGGTGCATCAGCTCCACCAGCAGCTGCTGGTCGTGCGCCTCCAGCTCCTCCATGTGCGGGAGGACCTCGCGCTCCACGAACTCGGCCGCCGCCTCCGCCAGCGCCTTCTGCTCCGGTCGGAGCTCCTCGGGTACCTGGACGGCGTCCGGCTCCACCGGCCCCAGCAGCCAGCCGCCGCCGCTCCGGCTCGGCTGGCGCCCCGTCTCTTCCGTCTCCGCCGACAAGTCGTTCCCCTCCCTTGGCCGGTTCCGGCCCGATGGATCGGGAGCCTCAGGCCACCCGCTCGAAGACGCCGGCGGCTCCCATGCCGCCGCCGATGCACATGGTGACGACGCCGTAGCGGGCGCCGCGCCGCGGCATGGCGTGGAGCAGGGTGGCGGTCAGCTTGGCGCCGGTGCAGCCCAGCGGGTGGCCCAGCGCGATGGCGCCGCCCTGCACGTTGACCCGTTCCGGGTCGAGGCCCAGCTGGCGGATGACGGCCAGCGACTGGGCGGCGAAGGCCTCGTTCAGCTCCACCAGGTCGATCTGGCCGAGGCTGAGCCCGGCCACCTTCAGCGCTTTGGGCACCGCCTCCACCGGGCCGATGCCCATCACCTCGGGGTCGACGCCGGCCACGGCGAAGCCCCGGAAGACCGCCAGCGGCCGGAGGCCCAGCCGCGCCGCCAGGCTGTCCGACATGACCACGGCCGCCGCCGCCCCGTCCGAGGTCTGCGAGGAGTTGCCGGCGGTCACCGTGCCGTCCGCCTGGAAGGCGGGCTTGAGGCGGGCCAGCGCCTCCAGCGTGGTGTCGCGGCGGACGCCCTCGTCCACCTCGAAGAGGCGCGTCCGGCTCACCTCCCGCCCCTCGGGGTCGAGGGCGCGCTCCGTCACCTCCACGGGGACGATCTCGTCGCGGAAGAGCCCCTGGTCGATGGCGGCCGCCGCGCGGCGGTGGCTCTGAAGCGCGAAGGCGTCCTGCTCCTCGCGCGAGATCCCGTAGCGCCGCGCCACCTCTTCGGCCGTGTGGCCCATGGCCATGTACCACTCGGGGTGGCTGGCCGCCCAGTCGGGGTGGGGGCTGGCGCGGTAGCCCATCATCGGCACCCGGCTCATGGACTCCACGCCGCCGGCCACGATCACGTCGGCCATGCCGGTCATCACCTGGCTGGCCGCCAGGGCGATGGTCTGCAGGCCCGAGGAACAGTAGCGGTTGACGGTCATGCCGGGCACCGAGGTGGGCAGGCCGGCGGCCAGGGCCGCCATGCGGCCGACGTTGAAGCCCTGGTCCGCCTCCGGGAAGGCGCAGCCCAGCATGACGTCGTCCACCTGCCCGGGCTCCAGGCCCGGCGTCCGCTCGATCGCCGTCCGCACCACCAGCGCCGCCAGCTCGTCGGGCCGGACGGTGCGCAGGCTGCCCCGGGGCGCCTTGCCCACCGGGGTGCGAACGGCGGTGACGATCACCGCGTCGCGCATCGCGCATGCCTCCTTCCTTGCCGCCCCCGTGGCGGGCGGCGCTCAGTTCCGCAGCGGTCGGCCCGTCTCCAGCAGGTGGCGCATCCGCTCGCGCGTCTTCTCCTCGCCCACCAGGCTGAGGAAGGCCTCCCGCTCCAGGTCGAGCAGGTGCTGCTCCTCCACCGGCGTCCCCTGCGGCAGATCGCCGCCGGTGATGACGCGCGCCAGAGCCCGGGCGATGCGGGCGTCGTGCTCGCTCGCCTGCCGCGCGCGGACCAGGTAGTCGATGGCCACCTCCAGCACCGCCCGCACCTCGCGGCCGGGCACCGGCACCGGCCGGCGCTCGGGCGGCCGGTAGCCGAGCCGGTCCATCAGCAGCACCTGCTCGCGCGCGTCGGAGAGGAGTGCGTCGCGCCCCATGCTGACGGCGTCGCAGTCGCGCAGGAAGCCCAGTTCGCGCGCCTCGACGGCGCTGGTGGAGACCCTGGCCGTGGCGATCGTCTCGAAGGCCCGCGCCACGAAGGGCGCCGGGTCGAAGACCGCCATGGCCGCGGAGCCGGCGGTGGGACCTCCGGCGATGGGACCCCAGCTGGCCCCCTCCGGGATCCTCGCCAGCGCCCGCAGCAGGAGCTCCTTGGTGCCGCCCCCGGCCGGGATGACGCCCGCACCCGCCTCCACCTGGCCGATGTAGAGCTCGGCCCCCGCCTGGACCCGGTCGGCGTGCAGGCAGATCTCGGCGCCCCCGCCCAGCGCCATGCCCCAGGGCGCCGCCACCACCGGGCGGTGCAGGTACTTCAGCTCCATGTTGGCCTGCTGGAAGGCGTCGACCATCTGCTCGATCTCCGCCCAGTCGCCGTTCTCGGCCGCCATCAGGATCAGCGCCAAGTTGGCGCCGACGCAGAAGTTCTCGCCGCGCTCGTTGACCAGGACCAGGCCGCGCCAGTTCTGCTCCACCTCGCGCGCGGCGCGGTGGAGCGCCTGGATCAGGTCGGGGCCGATGGCGTCCTTGGGCGCGTGGAACTCCAGCGCCGCCACCTCCTCGCCCAGGTCGACCAGCGTGGCGCTGGGGCTCTCCCAGACGGTCCGGCCCTGGCGCTCCAGCCAGAGGACCGGCGCCACCGGGAAGCGCTCGCTGGAGGTGGGGGAGGGCGTGTAGAGGCGCTCGCGGCCGGCCTCCACCGCGGCCAGCACGAACTCCGGGATCTTCTCGCCCTCCTGGCGCATGCGCTCCACCGAGCGGGCCAGGCCCAGCTCCGCCCAGATCTCGAAGGGGCCGGCCTCCCAGTTGAAGCCCCAGCGGAGGGCGCGGTCGACGGCCTCCAGGTCGCCGCCGGCGATCTCGTCCGCCTTCTCGGCGGCGTAGAGGAGGATCCGCTTCAGGACCGTCCAGGTGAAGCGGCCGGCGGTGTCGTCGGCGTAGGCCAGCGTGCGCAGCCGCTCGCCCAGGTCGGCCCGGCGGCGCGCCTCCTCCAGCGAGGCGAAGGTGGCCACCTGCTGCGGGCGGTACTCGAAGGTGGCGAGGTCCAGCACCAGAAAGAGGCGCCGGCCGTTCTCCGTCACCCGCTTGTAGAAGCCCTGGCCGCTCTTCTGGCCCAGCCAGCCGCGCCGGATCATCTCGCGGATGTAGCCGGGCACCTCGAAGACGGCGCGCTCGGCCGGATCCTCCAGCTTCTCGCGGATGTTGTCCGCCACCAGCGCCGAGGTATCCAGGCCGACCACGTCCAGGGTGCGGAAGGTGGCCGACTTGGGATGGCCGATGACCGGTCCGGTGAGGGCGTCCACCGTCTCGGGATTGAGGCCGAAGCTCTCCATCGCCTGGAGCGTGACGTGGAGCGAGTAGACGCCGATGCGGTTGCCGATGAAGTTGGGCGTGTCCCGGGCGATGACGATGCCCTTGCCGAGGAGCCGCTCGCCCCAGGCGCGCACCGTCTCCACCACGCCCGCCTCGGTCTCGCCGGTGGGGATCACCTCGAGGAGCTTCATGTAGCGCGGCGGGTTGAAGAAGTGCGTCCCCAGGAAGCGGCGCCGGAACCCGTCGCCCCTCCCCGCTGCGATGGCCGCCAGCGAGAGGCCGGAGGTGTTGCTGGAGAGGACGGCCGCGGGGGCCGCCAGCGGCTCGACCCGCGCCCAGAGCTGGCGCTTGGGCTCCAGCTGCTCGACGATGGCCTCGATCACCCAGTCCGCCCGGGCCACCCGCTCCAGGTCGTCCTCCACGTTGCCCGGGTGGATGCGCGCCAACGCGGCCGCGCTGAAGACCGGCGCGAGCGCCTCGTGCCCGTAGCCCCAGTTCCAAGCCACCGAGCGCCAGCCATCGGGGTCGCGTAGCTGGGTTGCAACGGCCGCACGAATCCGCTCCGCGGCTTCCCGAAAGGCGCTCGCGCGTGCTCCTTCGCCCACCGCGGCCAGCATTTCAGCGGCGGCGCGCAAGGCGCGCCAGGCCAGGGTATTGGAGAGGACGTCGTAGCCACCATCGTTCGCCGCCTCACCTTCACCGTAGAGCAGCCCGTCGCAGCTACGCCACCGCTCAGGATGGGCAAGCTGCTCCAGGAACCAGCCCGCGGCATCACGCACGGTGCCAACGTGGCGCGCCAGCCACTCCTGGTCCCGCCCCCGGACCTGCCAGGCAGCGAAATAGGCCAGGATGAGTAGCCCCTGGGAATCGTTCTCCCAGTTGCCATCACCGCGATGGTCGGCATCGAGGTAGAGGGGGTCGCCGAGCACGGTGGTCCAGTGCGGCGGGATGGGAGTACCGTCGCGGCTGTAGCGCGGGTAACCATTCGGCAGGTCGTAGAGGCGGTCACCCGCAAAGCGCAGGGCCCGTTCCACCAGCTCCGGCTGCCCCTGGCGGATGACCTCGAGCGCCGCCCGGCCGAGGTCGCGCGCCCAGACCTGGTTGGCAAAATAGCCAGCGTCGTCCCGCCAGGCACCAATGCCCTGGTAGCCGCCGTAGTGCGGCGCTCCCGGAGAAGAGGTCTGAAAGGGGGGTGGCCCGCTGAACTTCGCCGCGAGGTCCCGCGTGTTCGCCCGCCAGATGGCAGTCAGCAGGCGGCCGCTCCCACCGACCTGGAGGTCTGCGCCCGCTGGCTCGGGGAAGGGGGCAAGCTGGGCCGGGAGCTGCTGGTGGGTGAGCACCGCTGCCAGTGGCGCAAGCAGCGCGGCGCGCACCGAGTCGTCCAGCTCGCGCGGCTGGATAGCCCGACTAGCCGGCCCGGGCTCGTCGGCAAGTGGCAGCGTGCCAGCGATGGGCTCGCGGCTCAGCAGCGAGATGGCCGCGATCACCGGCACTCCCTGCTTAGCAGGATTGTCACGGAGCTGGAGGGCCACCACGGGCTCAGGGCGGGGGAGGAAGTCCCATCGAAAGGGGGCGAGCGGATGGTCAACTGGCAGCAGGCGCAAGCTCGCGTCCCGAGCGGCGCGGGCAGCTGGGTCCGCAAACGGTTGGGGAAACGGCCCGCCCCAGCGCTCGGAGGTCAGGTGGTCACGCCACCAGAGCGTCCAGCCGTAGGTGAGGGGGATGAGGTCGCGTGCACCGCTCGCGTAGCGTACCTCCAGCCAGCCAGCGGTGTCGCCGACGAACTGGCGGTCACCGCTATCCCCCTGCACCTCATAGTCCCGCCACCAGCCGATCCCGTGGTCGTAGCTACTGAGCCCCCCAAGCACAGCAATCCGCGCGAGGGTGGCGTTGACCGGGAGGCTCACCTCACTGTTCAGCGGCAAGGGCACCGCCCCGACCCGGAAGCCGGGGGGATCAGCCCCCGGCGCGGCGAGCCGCTGACTCCACCAGCCCGCCCGCCCTGCCAGCACGACGAGTTCGAGCCGATACTCCCCCGCTGGCTGCTCCGCGCCAGCGAGGTCGATCCAACTCCGGTCAGGCATATCGCTGAAGCGCTGCTCGCCGACCAGCTGTTCACCCCCCCACAACCGCACCAGCACGCTCGCGGGGCGCCCATCAGTGGCAACCAGCAGCCCAACGGCCCGGAAGGGCGTTGCCGCCCGGAAGTGCATGGCGAGGCTCGTTCCTGGCTCGCTCAAGGCGGGCTCATCCTCATCTGAGTTCTGGACCTGGCGCTGGCCCGTCGGCAAGGTCAGGCGGAGGGTGCGCAGCACGAGCGGCTCGGGTTCTCCGTTCCGCCAGGCGGGAGAAACGGCCGGGAGGGCAAGCGCTTGCCAGCGCAGCGGCCGCTCCTGGCAAGCGGGCAGTAGGCTAGCGAGCACGAGGCCGAGCCCGAGCAGCCGCTGCCAACGGCCAGCCAGGGTCAGGCGGGAAGGGCGCCAGGGAGCAGGAGCACCGGGCCAGGCCATCGGCCGGAGGATAGACGATCCAGGGGGCGTGCCGCCGCGGTCGCCTCAGAAGAGGCTGAGCTGCTTCGGCTCGGCCGGTGGCGGGGTGGCGGGCGAGGTGCTGGCCTGGCGCTCGGCACGCGCGCGGGCAAGGAGGGTAGGAACCTGTTTGAAGTCCTCAAACAGGACCGGACGCAACGCCTGATTATGTAATGCTGCGGCCGGATGGTAGAGGGGCAGCACCCAGCTCTCGCCGGCGCGGAGCGGTTGGCCGTGCACGCGCGAGATACCGGATTTCGAATAGCGCGCCAGCGAATAGCGGCCGAGGGTGCAGATGAGCAGAGGAGCGATCAGGTCGAGTTGCTGGTCGAGCCAGGGGCGGCAGGCGTCGATCTCATGCGGAAGGGGGTCGCGGTTGTTGGATGGCCGGCATTTGACGACGTTTGTGATGTAGACCTGTCCGCGCTCGAGGCCGACGGAGGCGAGCAGTTCGTTCAGCAACTGCCCAGCCGGTCCAACGAAGGGGCGACCCTGGCGGTCTTCGTGAAACCCCGGACCCTCTCCGATGAAGACGATCTCGGCGGTGGCCGGCCCTTCGCCCGGCACGGCCTGCGTGCGCCCTTCTGCGAGCGGACAGCGGGTGCAGGCCCGCATTTGCTCTTCCAGGGCCCGGAGCGCCGCGGTGCGGTCAGTCATCGACGTCCTCCTCCTTGCCGGTGGCAGCTATCCCCTCCGCGATCGCCTCGACCAGGCGCTGGTCAAGCGCCTCTTTGGCCACGCGGATAGCCGCCACGATCGCCCGGGCATCTGAGCGACCGTGGGCGATAATCACGACCCCACGCACCCCAAGCAGTGGCGCGCCGCCGTACTCAGCGTAGTCCAGCCGGCTGGCGACCCGCCGGAAGGCTGGGCGCAGCACCGCTGCGGCGAGGCGCCTGGGAAGCGTCGCCGTGAGTTCGCGCCGTAAGATGGCAAAGAGGGTCTCGGCAATCCCTTCCGCCAGCTTGATCACGACGTTCCCGGTAAAGCCATCGGTCACAACCACATCGACAACGCCGGTCGGGATATGCCGTCCCTCGACATTGCCGAGAAAGGTGATTGGTGCGCTCTTGAGGAGCGGGAATGCCTCTTGCACGAGTTGGTTGCCTTTGGTCTCTTCCTCACCGTTCGAGAGCAAGCCGACCCGGGGATGGGGGATGCCCAACACCTTCTCGGCATAGAGACTGCCCATCAGAGCGAACTGGCGCAGCCAGGTCGGGCGCACATCCGCATTCGCCCCGACGTCGATCAGGACGACTCGCCCCTGCTGGGTGGGAAAGACCGTCGCGAGGGCGGGTCGCGCTACCCCCGGCAATCGGCCGAGCACCAGCAGGGCGGCTGCCATCGTCGCGCCGCTATTCCCAGCCGAGACAAAGGCGCCGCCACGCTCGCGGACGCGCTCGATACCGACCACCACCGACGAGTCGCGCCGACTGCGCACCGCCCGCGCGGGATGCTCGTCCATCCCGATGACGGTAGGCGCCTCGAGCACGCTGAGCGTGGGCGGGAGCGGCTGGCCAGCCAATGCGCGCTCGATGGCCGCCCGCTGGCCAACGAGGGTGATTGGCAGTGGCAGGGTCTGCGCCGCTCGCAGCGCCCCCTTGACCACTTCCGTGGGGGCGTGATCCCCTCCCATTGCGTCGACCACGATCTCCATCGCACCTCCTAACCTCGCCGCAACCGCTCAAGGATACCGCGGGACGGCCCGATCAGCTGCGGAGCTGACGGTGGCGTCTCCCGCTGGCGGGCGAGGGGCATCCAGGTGCGGCGGGAAGGTGGCTGCAGGCGCGCGAGAAGGTCAAGCGCAGCCGGGTCGTCGGGAGCGAGCGCGAGGGCACGGTCGAGGGCGCGCAGAGCTTCCTCCAACCGCCCAAGCTCGAGCACGGCGCGTGCGAATTCCACGAAGCATTCCGCGGTCGCTAGCGGTCCACAGCACGCCTCGCGGAGCTGCTCGACGGCGGCACCAGTGCGTCCCATCGCCCGCAGCACCCGACCGAGCCGCAGCCGGAGGGAAGGGTCATCGCCGTGGCGGTCGAGGGCGCGCAGGTACGCGGCCGCTGCCTCCTCGAAGCGACCAGCCGTCTCATACGCCGCGCCGATCTTGACCTGAAACTCCAGGACTGCCGGGTTGCGGTCGGCGACCAGCCGCCATTCCGCCACTGCCGCATCCACCCGTCCCTGGCTTGCCAGCAGGTCAGCAAGCGCGAGGCGCACTTCGTCCAGGGTCGGGTCAGCCGCCAGGGCACGCCGGAACGCACGCTCGGCCTCCTCAACTCGTCCGGCTTCGAGCTGGAGCACTCCCAGGTTCGCGAGCGCCTCGGCATGGTCAGGCGCGATGGCCAGCATCCGCCGGTAGACCCGTTCCGCTTCCGCAGCTCGGCCAGCCCGGTAATAGGCGACCCCCAGGATGGCCAGGGCTTCGAGGGAGCGTGGCTCCTGGCGCGCCACGGCATCAGCGGCCAGCAGCGCCTCGTTCAGATCACCAGCCTCCAGTGCCTGACGCGCTTGTTCGAGCAGGGCTGCCCGCCGGACTTCCGCCAGCGGGGCCGTCGCGTGGGGTGGCAGCGGTTCGTGCTCGGATGAGCGGCCACGCGGTGGTGTCAGCGGCTCGGGCGCGGACGGAGCGAGTGGCTCCGCGGGGCCCTCCGGCTGGAGGCGAGCGCGCGCCCAGGCCAGCCCCGCCTTTGCACGCGGGTCGGTCGGCGCCACCGTATAGGCACGCCCGATGAGGTCAAGTGCTTCCTGGGGGGTGCTAACGATCGCACCCAGCCAGAGCAAGGCATCGAGCTGCTCTGGCTCGTGCGCAAGCACCATCCGCAGCACCGCCTCGGCCGGGCCACGCGCGCCCAGCCGGGCAAGCAACTTCCCCCCCTCGACGAGAGCCGCGAGGTCACCGGACATCACCGCCCCCCCGTGGCGCCCGCCCAACGGGACGGGCGATCACAATCAGCCGCGCACTCGCTTCCTCCAGCGGCGTAAGGTCATAGTCGCCATACCACCCCTCTGGTTCGAAGCGGCTCAGGCGTAGCAGCAGCGTCAGCTCCGGCGGGTAGAAGAAGCGCAGCCGCAGCTGGGTGCTCACCCGGTGGACGGCTTCTCCCTCTGGCCAGCGGTCGTAGCAGAGGAATATCTTCTGCTGCTGGGCCAGCTCATCGAGGTGGCGGGCGTAGCATTTCTGGACCGTTGCTGTGCCAGCGCGGCGGGTCCAGGCATGCACCAGCAGCCCCTCTTCCTGCCGCCAGGTTGCCGGGTCAGGCAGGGAGAGGTCGATGACCAGCCGGCCCCGGCGGGTGAGCAGCCGCCGCACTTCCGCGAGTGCCCGGAGCTGGGCCGCACCCTCCAGCAGGTGGGCGAAGGTATCGAGGGCGAAGATCGCCAGCCCAATCGGCTCATCCAGCGGGAGCGCGGTCGCCTCGCCCGCGAGATAGCGCACCGTCGCGAGCCCAGCTGAGCGCTGGCGCGCTCGCTCCAGCAAGACTGGCGACGGATCCACGCCGATGACCGTCAGCCCCGCCCGCCCAAGGGCGGTGGTGATGCGGCCGCTTCCGCAGCCAACTTCCAGGACGACGCCACCAGTCCGCCGGGCCAGCGCCTGGTAGAAGGGAATATCTTCCTGAAAGCCCTCGTGCTCGAAGTCGTAGAGCTCCGCAATCGGCGCGTAGGGGTCGCGGTTCATGGCTCTTCGCGCGGCCAGAGGACATAGTCCGCAAGCAGCACGATCGCGATGCCACTGGCCACTGTCAGCGGGCCGACCAGCCGCATACTCTGGAGGGTCGCTAGCGCTGCCACCAGCAGCGCACCGGGGATAGCCAGCACCACCGAGCGGAGCGTCCCGAGCGGCCGGCCGCGCCAGCAGGAGCTGAGCTCGAAGCCCGCGGCCAGGAGCAGTCCACTCGCCACTGCCAGCGCCGTGATCAGCCCAACCGCTGCTCCCGCCTCGTCGGGCCGGAACAGCAGCACCACCGCTGCCACCACACTACTCGTCACCACTCCCGCTAGCGGCAGGGCCGCGTAGCGAGCAATCTGCCGCCAGGGCCACGCCCGCAGCTGCTGGCCAAGCCACGCTCCCAGCTGCCGCCAGTCTACGGCTGGCAGGTGCCGGGGCCGGAGGGCGAACCGACCCCATGCTGCTACCGACGGCCGCCAGGAGCGAGGCAGAGCGCTCCGCCAGGATGCTTGCATGGCAGCGAGTATAGCGACCAAGCAAGCTGGAGAGAAGCAGATGACAGTGTGCTGCCGCATCTTCTACCATAGGAGCGGAAGGTGGCGGCAGGCGCAACGCTGCCGCCACCCGTGTGCGTGATGGCAACGATTACGACCCGCACGGGAGACGACGGCACCACCGGGCTGCTCGGGCCAGAACGGGTGCCGAAAGATGACCTCCGCATCGAAGCGCTCGGTGCCCTGGACGAGGCGCAGTCCGCGCTCGGCCTAGCGCGGGCCCTGGCCTCCGCTGGCGCTGGGCAGCGCCTGCTCGCTATCCAGCGCGCGCTCTACCGCCTGATGGGGGAGCTTTCCACCCTGGGCCAGCCGGATGCCGAGGCACTCGTCCGTACCTACGACCTCGCGACGAGCGCCGAGCAGGTCGCCGAGCTCGAACGCGAGATCTTCGCGTGGCGCGAGGCGGCGCCAAGCCAGTTCATCCTCCCCGGATCCTCCCCTTTCGACGGGGCGCTCCACCTTGGGCGAGCGCTGGTTCGCCGGGCTGAACGCCGCGTCGTCAGCCTGCAGCGGCAGGGCTACGCCCTCAATCCCGAGACGGTACGTTATCTCAACCGGCTCTCGGACTGGCTCTACCTTTTCGCCCAGCACGAGGCGAACACGCCGCCCCCGCTCGCGCGCGAGCGGACACGACGGGTGCGCAAGCGCTCGGCTACCTCTGCTCCACGCGTTGCTCCGCCATCGGCCTGAGCACAGGTGCTTCCTCGACCGGTACTCCGCCGACGGCAGCGAGGGGGAAGCGGACGGTTGCCATGGCGCCCTGGGCTGAGGTCAGTTCGAGGGCGCCCTTGAGGTCGTCGGCGATCAGCGCACGCGCGATCCGCAGCCCCAGGTTCTGCCCCGCATCAAGGGTGAAGCCCGGCGGCAGCCCCACGCCGTCATCGACGACCCGCATCACCCCCTCGCCCTGCTCGGTCGCAAAGCTGACTTCGATCCGCCCGCACTCACGGTTGGGGAAGGCGTGCTCGAGGCAGTTGCTGATCAGTTCGTTGAGCACCAGCGCGAGCGAGGTCGCCGCCTTGGTCGGGAGCTTCCACGCCTGGCCCTGAACGCTGACCGCGATCTGACGGGAGCCCGCCAGCCCGCGCACCGCAATCGCCACCACCCGGCTGGCCAGTTCCGCCATGTCGGTCGTCTCCCCGCTCTCGGGGGAGAGGAGGTCGTGCACCGCGGCAATACAGCGGACGCGCGTCAGGCTCTCGCGCAAGAGTTCGGCTGGCGGCTTGGTGATGCCATTGGCGATCTCGAGCGAGAGCAGGTCGGCAATCATCTGCAGGTTGTTGCGCACCCGGTGTTGCATCTCCTGGTTCAGCAAGAGCAGCTGCCGGTTGCTCCGTTCGAGCGCCTCTTCATTGGCGCGGATGATCCGGTCGCGGGCGCGGAGGTACTCCTCCGAGATCGCGACCAGCTGGAGGTCGATTGCGGCGTTAATCCGGGCGACCGCCGCCAGCACATCGCTCGGAACGGCCACCCAGAGCCGGCGAGCGAGCATCCGCTGGACATTTTGCTGGACGGCCACCCGAAAGAGCGAGAGCGGCTGCAGCAGATCGCCCAGTTCCAACCCCTGCTCGATGCCCCACATGGCACGATCGGCACCCCAGCGGGAGGCCTCACTCGCCACTTGGGCCTCTTCCTCCTCGCTCTGGGCCCGCAAGGCGGCCACGAGGAGACGGAGGTTGTCCCGCCCGCGCGCAACTACCCCTTCGACGTCGCGGCGGCGGGTGGACAGGCGCGCCTCCGCCAGTAGACGGTCCCAGGTGGCGAGAACTTGCTGCTCGTGCCGTTCGAGATAGCGCGCAGTCTGCGCCAGGGCGAGGCGACGCAGCCAACGAAAGGGGGCGCTCATCCTACCGGCGGGGAGCCCCCACCGCTTGCACCCGCTCATAGATCTGGGTCGTTGCGATCGAGGCGTGACCAAGCAGCTCCTGGACCGACTTCAGGTCGGCCCCCTCGGCCAGCTTGTGGGCTGCGAGGCTATGACGCAGGGTGTGGGGCGTGATCTCGGTCGTTAGCTGGGCAGCGCGGGCGTACCCCTTGATGATCAGCCAGAACCCCTGGCGGGTCAGCCGCTCCCCCCGATGGTTGACGAAGAGCGCCTCGACCTCTGGCGAGCGCACCAGGTGGGGTCGGGCCTCGCTGACGTAGGTCTGCACCGCGGCAGCAGCCGCCGGTGGAATGGGGAGCACGCGTTCGCGGCCGTTCTTGCCCAGGCAGCGCACGAAGCCCGCCAGCAGGTTGACATCGCTCAGGTTGAGCGCCACCAGTTCGGAGACGCGCATGCCGGTCGCGTAGAGCAGCTCCAGCATCGCCTTATCGCGCCGTGCCTCGGGCGTGGTGCTGCGAGTGGGCTGCTCCAGTAAGCGGGCCACCTCCTCGACCGAAATCGCCCGCGGGACCGGCTTCCCGACTTTCGGCCCTTCCAACTGCTCGGTCGGGTCGCTGGTGATGATCCCGCCCGCGCGCAGGAAACGGAAGAACGACTTGATCGCCGCCACCTTCCGCGCCACGGTTGCCGGAGCGTAGCCGCGTTCCCGCAGCGCGGCCAGGTAGTTCAGAGCGTCTTCCGCCGTCACCGCCGACCACTCCTCCAGCAGCTGGACCGCCGGGCTCTCGGCGCGGAGGTAGGCCACGAACTGCGCGAGGTCGTTCCGATAGGCCGCGAGGGTGTTCGGCGAGAACTTCCGCTCGACCGAGAGGTAGTTCAGGAACTCAGTGACATCCGTTTCCACGTCGAGACCTCCGGGACAGGGTCGGTCGCGGCGAGCCCGCGCGAGCGAGGCCTTCTCGCGCAAGGGGGGATTGTACCACTGCTACCTCCGCCTTTCGCCTCCATCGGTGCCCTCGCGCTTTCAGTCTGCTGCCTGGCGGGCGCGCAGCGCAAGCCAGGGCGCGCGCCCCAGCAGCCCGGCCAGTCCCTCGCCCCGCACCTGGGCAGGCGTCGAGTTGGCAAAGTAGGGAAAGTCGAAGTGGGTATGCTCGCCTGCCTTCAACCCGGGCACTGGCAGCAGGCGAGCCGTCAACGGCTTGGCGAGCACGACGGCGAGCGCAGCGAGGTCGAGCAGGAGAGCAGCGATCTGGGCCTCGGAGACGTCGCCCGGGAGAGGGATCGTATCCAGCCCGACACCGCAGACGGCAGCGCTCAGCAGCAGTGTCTCCAGGGTGAAGCGACCTTCGGCGTGGCGCTGGGCGAGGACGGCATCCTCCAGCAGCGGCAGCATGACGCCGGAGAAGCCACAGCGTGGGAGGTCGACCTGCCGCAGGGTATCGGCCAGGAAGGCAACGGCAGCCAACGTCCCCGCTCCCCCAAAGGGGACCCCGAGCCGTTCAAGGGCAGCCGCGATGCTCCGCGTGACCTCCGGGAAGGGCGCCAGGGTCAGGTCGATCCCGCCGAAGTGTGGCCCCCGGCTGGCGAGCGCCGTTGCCACCGCCACCAGCCGCTTCCCGACCGCGCTGAGGGCGTGCTGGAGCGCTTCGCGGCCGGCAGCGAGGTCCGGCGCGGCGAATGCTTCTACCGCCAGGTCAGCCGCTTCCAGCGCGAGCGCAAAGCGCGGGGGGCCGCCATCGTGATAGCCAGTGGGGAAGAATGGCCCGCCCAGTGGTAGGCAGGCCTGGACGGCAAACTGGAGGTTGCCGAAGCCAGCGGGGGTAGCCGCCGCGATCTGGCGGATGGCACGCGCGCTCGCCCAGGCTGCTGCCACCGAGACGCCTGCTCCAGCTTGCCCAATCTGCACCGAAGCGAAGAGGGTGGGAAAGCGCGGGATCACCTCGGCGAGGGCAGCAATCCAGCCCAGCTCCGCATCCGGCCGGGCGCACTGGGCTGGCCCGAGCGCGACGTAGTCGATCCCGGCCTGGCGGGCGGTGGTCACCAGCTGCTCGGCGAGCGGGGCGATTGCCGCCGGAGTGGGCACCGCGGCAGCGATCGGCTGGGTGGTCAGCCGCAGGGTATCGACCGGGAGGCCCGCCGCCCGAAAGGCCGCCGCAGCCTCGCCTAAGAAGGTGCCGGCGGCGGCAACATCCTCCACCACCGTAACGGGGTCGAGGCGGATACCCAGGGTGATCGCGCGGATCCGCACGCTCATCCTCCGAGAGTGACGCTCCCCTCAGTGCCGGCCATCCTCCGCCGCGCCTAGCGCCTGGCACTCCTGGCAGAGGCCGAACAGTTCCACCCGGTGCGAGACGACCGCGAAGCTCGCCTTGCGGGCGGCTTCGTTGACCTGCTCCTCGATCCCCGAGAGTTCGAACGGGATCACCCGTCGGCAGCGGGTGCAGACGAGGTGATGATGGTGGGTCGGGTCGCAGATGGTATAGCTGTGGCAGCCATCCTCGCGGTGCACCCGGTTCAGCACCCCGATCTGTGCCAGCAGATCGAGCGTGCGGAAGACCGTCGCGCGCCCGATCGAGGGGTCCACCTGGTCGACCCAGTTAACCACGTCGTTGGCGGTAAAGAGGGTCTCCCGGTCCGCCAGGAGGTCGATCACCACCCGCCGACCCGGCGTGACCGAATATCCGCGCGCGTTCAGTAACCGGCTGATCTGCTCACTGCGCGTGCTCACCGCAGGTGCTCCCGCCAGCAGTATAACACCCGCCTGCCCCTCCTTCGACCAGAAGCCGCCAGGCGGTGCAGGCGCAGCGAGCCGCGCGTCAGCTCAGGGGAGCCGGCCAGCTTCGATTGCATCCGCCAGGGTGGCGAGGTGCTCGTCGGTCGTCCCCAACAGCAGCTCTGCCACCAGACGCCGCCGGAGGTAAAGCTGGAGGTCGTACTCCTCTGACCAACCGATCCCGCCGTGGAGTTCGTGCCCTTCCAGGGTGACGAGCCGGTAGGCACGGTTGCACTTCGCCTTGGCCAGGGCGATATCGGTCTCGGCGGCAAGGCCCTGCTCGAGCATCCAGGCCGCCCGGTAGGTGAGCATCCGGGCGCCCGCCGTCTCGATCGCCATCGCCACCGCCTTATGCTGGATCGCCTGGAAAGCTCCAATCGGCCGGCCGAACTGGACGCGCTTGCGCGCGTACTCCAGGCTCATCTCAAGCACCGCCTGCATTCCGCCGACCATCTCGGCGCAGAGCATCACGCTGGCGATGGCATTCGCGCGCTGGAGGGCGTTCCATCCTCCTCCTTCCTCACCGAGCAGCGCACTCGCGGGCAGGCGGGCTGCGTGGAGGGCGACCTCCGCCGGCCGGTCTTCGGAGAAGGTCGCCAGCGGACGGACGCTCACTCCCGGAGTAGCCGGCTCGACCAGAAAGAGGCTCACCCCTCCCGCTTCGCCGGCGGTGCGGGCAGCGACAATGAGCAGGTTCGCGGCTACTCCGCCAGCCACGAACAGCTTCAGTCCATTGAGCACCCACTCCTCGCCCTCACGCTGGGCGGTCGTCTGGATCCCTGCTGGGGTGGGGTCCTGGTCGGCTTCCAGCTGAGCCACCGCCAGGATCAGGTCGCCCCGCGCCACCCGTGGCAGGAGCGCCCGCTTCTGCTCCTCGCTCCCGCCAGCGAGCACGCACTGGCCGCCGAGCACCGCCGACGTCAACAGCGGCACGGGGGCGAGCGCGCGTCCCAGCTCTTCGAACAGGAGCGCGAGGTCCACCAGGCTGCCGCCAGTGCCGCCGTATTCCGGTGGGAGGGCAAAACCTGGCCACCCCAGCTGCGCGAGTTGCTCCCAGAGCTGCGGGCTGTAGCCACTCGGCGCAGCCAGCGCCGCGCGGACGACACGCGGGGGACATTCGCGCTGGAGGAACTCGCGGGCGCGGCGCTGGAGAGTCTCTTGTTCGGGGGTGAGAGTGATGTCCATCACGCTCCTCAGGACCGCGGGAGGCCGAGCCCGCGGGTGGCGAGCACGTTTTTCAGGATTTCGGGCGTGCCCCCCGGGTGGGTCAGCACGCTGCGCACGACAAGCCGCTGGAAGCGGCCGCGGAGCGCCGCCCAGCGTGGCTCCTCGGCCGGAACGCTGGAGACCTTCCCCAGGATATCGATCGCCAGCGCCCCCAGGCGCGGGGCGAGGGTCTTGCCGATGATGCCGGTCATCGTGCCTTCGGCCGTGGGCACCAAGCCGCGCGCTTGCAGGCCCACCACTCGCCAGCAGAGCAGTCGCCAGGCCTCGATCTCGACGGCAAATTCAGCGCACCGGTGGCGCACCAGCGGGTCGCTTAGGATCGGCTGGCCTCGCCGCCGGTGAGTGCGTGCGTACTCGACGAGGTCCTCGAGGTTGCGCCGTGCCGAGGAGGCCCCCCCGATGCCCGAACGCTCGAAGTCCAGGGTGGTGACCATCGCGTACCAGCCCCGGTTCTTCTCGCCAACCAGGGCATCCTTCGGCACCACCACGTCGTCGAAGAAGACGGCATTGACGTAGTGGCCATCGAGGGTTCGGATCGGTCGGACGGTGATGCCCGGCAAGTCGAGCGGCACGATCAAGAGGCTGATCCCACGGTGGCGTTCCTGGGTCGGGTCGGTGCGGACCGCCAGGTAGATCAGGTCGGCGATGTGGGCATTGCCAATCCAGATCTTCTGCCCGGTGACGAGATAGCTATCCCCTTGCTCGACGGCACGGGTCTGGAGCGCGGCGACGTCCGAGCCGGCATCCGGTTCGGTGAAGCCCTGGGCGTAGACGTGCTCCATCCGGGCGATGGGGGGCAAGTACCGCCGCTTCTGTTCCTCTGTCCCATGAACCATCAGGGTGGGCCCGACCAGTTCCACGCCGACGATGTGGGCGAGGTTCGGCGCCTGCCAGTAGCCCATCGCCTCGTTGAGAATGGCCTGCTCGACGTGGCTCTTGCCGCCGCCGCCGTACTCCACGGGCCAGGCGTGGGTCAGCCAGCCCTGGTCGGCCAGCCGTTTCGAGAAGGCTTTCAGCACTCCCCGTTCATCGTGGCGGCGCTCGAGTTCCAGCTCGTACTCAGGGGTCATCACCTCGGCGAACCACTGCTGGACCTGGCGGCGGAATGCGTGCTGCTCGGGTGTGAAGATAAAGTCCATCGCCCCTCCGCCGACAGTATACTTGGGCTGCCAAGCTGTGCTGGGTGCTGCCAGTGGGCGGCCGGAACGCGGCAGCGATCTGGTTGACCAGGCGAGCGTGGTGGGGTAGAACCGAGACTAATGGCAGCTTGTCCGCTGGTGTGGTGGCATGCCTGAGGTGACCGCCGCCCGACGGCGTCGCCTCGGGCCAGGAGGACAGCTCTGGTGGCTCGGGCTGATCGGGCTGCTGCTGGCCTCTTCGGCCCGCGTGGTCGATGCGCAGCAGCCCGCCAACTTTCCGGTGCCATCCGGCTGGTTCTACACCGAGGCCCGCGGGGATGCACCGCCCGAGTACGGCTTTATGGTCTCGGATGATGCGAGCTCCCAGTTCTGGACCTGGTTCCGACGCTTTGGCGGGGCCCCGGTGCTGGGCTATCCCATCTCTCACCGCTTCACCTATAACGGTCGGCTTGCCCAGGCCTTCCAGAAAGCGGTCTTCACCTGGAACGCAACGGCCGGCACGGTGGAGTTCGTCAACATCTTCGATGACCTCGCCGCTGCAGGCAAAGACCCCTGGCTCCTCTCTGCCAAGCAGGTGCCCCCAGCGCAGGACTGGTCGGCGGATGCCGGCCGGAGCTGGCCCGAGATCGTCGCGGCCCACCTCGCTCTCCTCGACCTCGACCCCGCGATCCGGAGCACCTACTTCGCCCAGGATTACCCCATCCAGATCTACGGCCTGCCGATGGGCGCGCGCGATTTTGGCACCGTCTTCGTCATTCGTTGCCAGCGTGCCGCCTTTCAGCGCTGGAAGGTCTCCACCCCCTGGGCGAGCGCGGGCCAGGTGACGATTGCTAACGGTGGGGACCTCATGAAAGAGGCCGGGCTTCTGCCCCAGGTTGCCGTGACGCCCGCCACCCTGACCGGCCAGCTCTACCAGCCGCCAACGGCGACCCCCACCACCACCGGGAGCCCAACCCCGACCCCCACCATCACCCTGACGCCAACGCCGACCCTCACTCCCGGACCGACCAGCACCCCGACTTCGACCCCCACCCCGGCCGGCAGTGGGACTGTCCGCTTCGATACCTTCGAGGCGATCGTCCAGCAGGTCATCTTCACCAACGTGCTCAACGGCGCGAGCGGGCCAGTCAACGCGTTTGCCAAGTTCGCAGTTGTGCTGCTGCGGGTGCGCAACAACGGCTTCGAGCCGAACGCCGTGCTGCCGGACGACCTGATCTTCCGCGACCCCAGCGGCCGGACCGGCACGATCGCCGCCACCAGCGCCCAGCATGCCGCCCAGGACCAGTTCGGCCGCCCGGGCCTGTACCAGGTCATCGAGCCGTCGTTCTTCCTCGAGATCGTGGTCGTCTGGGATGTTGATATCGAAGTCACCAGCGGCGGCGTGATCCCTGCCTTCGATCCGTTCATCCCCGACCCACCCCAGCGGCTACCCACCGTCGGGCTGGGCCAGCCGATCTCCTTCGCCCACTGGCAACTGAAGGTGCGCGGCGCGGAGTATCGCCCCTCCTACCCTGCTTCGCCCGGCTGCCTCCTGGCGACCGGCACGTACATCGCGGTCTCCGTCCAGGCAACCAACCTGGCGCGGAATGATCAGACGCTCAACATCGGGGATATCCGGGTCCAGGATGGCGCCGGCCGCCTCTACGACCTGGCAGTGATGGCGGTCCAAAGCGCTGCCCAGAAGTTCTATCAGAGTGGTGGTGTCCCGCGTGGTGGTGTCGGGACGCCGGTTCCCGCCGGCGAAACCTTGGACCTCGTGCTCGTCTTCGATACCGCACCAGACTCGGTGACCAGCATCCACGGCGCTACTCCCCGCTTCACGCCGCTTCTGCTGCCGCGTAGCCATGCGGTGGATCTCGGCGTGGTGCCTGCTGCTGCCGGCTCGGTTGAACCCTGCTTCCCCACGCCCACCCGCACCCCGACTGCTGCCACCCCCACGCCGACCCTCAGCCCAACGCCCACTGGCACCCCCACCCCCACTGCAACGGCGGGCACCCTCGCGTGGCGGATGTTCCAGGAGGTGGGGGGCGTGCTCCGAGGGGTGTCATTCTCCACCTC